>CAZUCG010000008.1:0-7982 GCA_964619145.1 uncultured Lentisphaeraceae bacterium
GTAGGCAGACCAAGTATTTATTTTCCAAATCAATCCTTAATAACATCTTCAACCGGAGTAAGTGCTTTAAAAAATGTAGGCGGTGCTACTATTATATGTGTAGGTGCGTATATTAATGATGCTTCTACGCGTTATATGTTCGGTTTTACTACAGCCGTAGCCGGATACGCAAGATTTGGATTAAGAAAGACAACAGATATGAAGGTGAGTGTTGTTGGTCGTAGGCTTGATGATGATACTTTATTTTCTTTAGAAAATTCTGGTGCGGATACGCAATATCATATTTATACGGGGTTGGCCGATTATTCAAATACCTTTGCGGCAGGTTTAATTGATGGATTGATATACGCTGATTCATCGAGTTTTCAGACATCCGGTAATACCAGTGATACGGATAGCGCAAAAGTTGGGATAGGTATAACATCAGATTTTAAAGGAAAAATTGCGGAGATACTTGTATACAGCCGCAAGTTAAATCAAACAGAACTTAATAGCATACATTCTTATTTGTCTTTAAAATACGGCATTTCGCTAGATGGTGATTCTTAATGCGTTATATAAATAACTTTAGGTTTACATCTCCCAAAAAGTTCGTGAACCCTAAAAAAATTAATCGTACAAGCGGCTATTTAATTTTAGAGGATGATGATGGTAATATAGGTCTTTATACCCATTGGTTCCCGTTGATAGAAAGAATGAATCGGTGGTATACGCAATATAGGGATTATAAACCCATAGCATGTTCTCCCAATGTAAATACTGAAAATGTTAATACTGTAGGAAAAGTAACTACAGAACAATTGCAGGAATTAGTGGCAAGCGGTTGGGAAATAGTGGCTCATGGCAAGCATCATATAGGTATTGGAGAACATAAATTATCCTCTGCTGTAAACCAAGGAGAAAAAAAAATATATATTGAGGGTGAGTTTTATCGAACAGGTCTTTGGCACATAGGGCATCTTGGTTATCCTTATGACTATTCAATATCAGATGGCGTAAATACAGAAACCGTAAAAATAGTAGGACATAATACATCAGATAATTCAATAACCTTCCAAAATGCGCTTAATAATAATTACGCTCAAGGCAGTATCTTTCAATTAACAGAAGAATCTATGGTAGATTTATTGCAGGGGAGTGTAGATAAACTTGCTGAATGGGGAATTATTGCATTAAATCATACTTATGCCTATCATTCAGGAAGTGATAATTTTTACAGCCAAAAGGCTATTGAAGTAGTAAGAAGTCTGTTTAATAGCTCAAGGGGAACCTATGGAAGTACAAATGTACCTGCATCTGCTGATTGGGCTAATTTAGCGGGTTTAGCGATTGATGGGGCATCAGTAGGAACTATAAATACCGTACTTAATAACACAGTAACGAATAATTTATTAACAATAGTTTATGGACATGGAGAAACGAGTGAAGAAATTCTGGGGAAACTTAGGTATTTAATACATGAGTGCTTTCGCAAGGGAATTAGAATACTGACACGGCAAGAAGCGGTGAAATTATTAAAGCCTAGTTAAAATTGGAATAGCGATTTAAGATCATCAAACATAGTTGTTATCACGCTATTGGAATAGCGATAGTTGCACAACACAAACAAGGAGGTGGATCAAAAAATGGCCTTCACAATAGCAGAAGTTAAAGAGACAGCCGAGGACACATGGCTCAGCAACGTGACCATTGATGGCGGTAAGGCCATTAAGTGGATCAATCAATTACTCCGTGATCCGAAGATGCACAAACTCTGGGGCGAAGATACTCAGGAGTACGAGGCAGACGAAGATACCTGGTATGACCTGCCCACGGATTGCGCCAACATCATTGAGGTCATAGACACCGATGATTACGAATATGATCGCTATTTAGTCCGGAACTTTCAGGTAAGTTTCCCGGATGCCAATACATACACCCTTTACCATACGGTGTTCCCGGCCAAGTTAACGGGCATCAACGATGCAATACCTCTCCTGGACGTATGCGAAGATCTGTGCGCCAAGTACCTGGCGGGAAGATACCTGTTCAGTGCGAAGGACCCGGATACCAAGCAAGGCGGGTATCAGATGTTTAACGAGGCCTTGGACGAAATAAACAAAGTTCTGGGAACCTTCTCTGTTGATGCAAGCGGCTTCGAGGTGGACATTAAGTGGTAGGAGGACAAGCCAATGCTGTACTCAGCGATAATCACATTAGCCGAAAAGCAATCCCTTGAAAAATACGACAATTCAGACTGGGCGGAGCTCATCAATAAATGCCTGGATGAATTGACACCACTGGCCAAAGTATCGAAACGAAAGACCGACATATCTATCATCGTGACCAGCGGAGCAGTCACGATTGACGTGTCAGCGGACGCGGACCTGGCAAAGGCCCACGAGTTCTTGAATGTATACGCCAAGGTGGGTACCGCAACGACGTACACCAAGTTAAAGCGATTGGCCGTTGACGATGAAGTGAGTAAGGGATGGAAGGTCATAGGTGAGGATATATACCTGCAGGGATTGGGTACGGCGGGAGCAACCGACAAGGCGCAAGTAGATTACTACCAGAAACTTACCAATGTTACGGTATCCACGCTGAGCACAGAACCTGAGTTTCCGTCCGAATATCATCATATTGTATTTGAATACATGGTAGCTATGAGCGCCGACCGGGAATTTAGGCAGACCTCAGACCGGTATTATGCTTATTTAAGGCGCAAAGACGCCTTTGCGCTGGATAGGATATGGATGATGGAACCGGAGAACCGGGGGGCAATAGAAGCGATTCGCCTTGCGAATAAACTCGGCGCAGATCGGCAGAACAAGATTTACCTATAAAGGGGCTGACGCAAATGCAAACATGGTCAATAGATGATTATTCCGAAGGCCTTCTTGACCGGGCGGATGATAACGTAATACCTGCCAATGCCAGTCCTGACTGCCAGAATTGGTTCTCTGTGGAGCTAGGGAAGATGCGAAAAAGAAGGGGGCAGGCACACCTTAATAGTAGTGCGTTACCGGCTGCAATACAGGGACTGTTTGCTTATTACCCAACTTCAACCACCAGAAAGATAATAGCTGCCTCCAATGGCATAGCGTATGTGTGGAACTCCAGCACCGAGGCCTTTCACAGCATAAAGACTGGTTTAAGCACAACTCAGCCTATTATGTTTGAAGCCTGCATAAATTACCTGGTTGGCATGGATGGAACCAACGCTCCTTGGAAATATGACGGCACGACTGTTACCGCTCTGGCAAATGCGCCGGCAAAGGGTAAATTGCCGGTAATGTATATGGAAAAGCTCATGTGCGTGGACCCCGATACCGATTTGTCAACCATAGTAATGTCAGATGACTTTGACCCTGAGACTTGGCCCGGTGCCAGCTATTGGGAGTTTGCCAAGGGCGATGGAGATATTATCACTAACATAAAAGTCTACCAGAACCAGCTATTTGTTTTCAAGAGAAGGTCATCACATAAACTGGTCGGCATCGACATGAGTGATTTTCATTACTACCTGGTGGATGAACGGGTAGGGTGCGTAGGCCCAAATGCTGCCGACATAGGTGGCAGCTACCTTTATTTCGTGGCAGACGATGGACTATATGCCTTTAATGGCATGACGGCCTATAACATAAGCAGGGACCGGATACCAATAAGTTGGGAAGGCATAAACAAGCAGTACCTGCACAAAGCAACAGTAACGTCCTGGAACGGCATGATATTGTTTTCGTTGCCGGAGGGCGACAGCACATACAATAACGTAGTCCTGCTCTATGTCCCTCCTGCTGAGGGGGCAGTAGGCGGCAAGTTCTGGCGTTGGCGCGGGATAAGTGCTTCATGCTTCATGCAATATAATACCGGCTCTGCCGTTCACCTTTATTCCGGCAACTCCAATGCTGGTTATGTAGATCGGCAAGATACCGGGACTGATGATTTTGGCGAAAAGATACTCGCCTATTGGGATGGCCCAGCCTTTGACGGACAGGCCCCAATGGGCTTTAAAAAATTTAGAAACGCCTTCATAGTACATTCCCCAGATACCGTGGATAAAGTGAACCTTCTAATGTCCCTTGATTATGGGGCATTTATGCCTGTTAGCATGTACCAGGAGGATAACCATATAACGCAGTATAGATTTGAGCCCGGAAACAATAAGGCCCGTTACATGACACCACGTTTTGTCCATGACGGCAAGGGTCCATGTGAGATCAGGGGTTTTTCCTGCCCTTATGAATTGACGGCCAGGTTAATGAAGTAGGAGGTAAGGCGCATGTCAGGAACACAAGACGTCCTCAATCTGCCATATCCGGAGATGGGCAACTTCAATCAAGAGGAATTGGCCCGGGCGGTTTCTGTTAACTTCCAGGAGGTCACTCGCTATGTCTCCTATTTACAGCAAATCATCAAGAGCATATCTGGGGGCACGGTAGCAGGGTTGCCTGCCGCTGCAGCAACCTGGAACACTGCTGCCTTAAATGCCGCCCAGGCTATAGAGGATGCAGCCACAGCACAAGGTACGGCAGATGGAAAGGTAACTACTTATTTCGATGCTCCCTCATGGAAATATCTTATTAACCAGTTATCAGCAGATTATGTTCGTTATTATCTGTACGGCGGTGAATATACTGCCCAAAGCTTTATTCCTATTGGGAATATTGTTGGGGCAGATAACCTTAAAGTTAGCTTGTTAAGCGGCGGGAAAACCTGGATGCCAATAGATACTCATTGGCATATTTACGCAGATAACGCAGGTGAACCGGGAACATCAATTAGCACTACCGGATATGGAATTATTACAGGGGAGAATTGGCCAGAATCAACAGATGAATGGATAGATGTAGAAATTGAAACGGACACTCCTTTAGTCGCCGGGACCACTTATTGGATAGTTGTTCAGGGGCAAGGTAGCGGCAGCTATTACGTTAAATACAGCACTAACAGCAACGTATATGCGGGGGGAGTATGGTCGAGGTCTGGTAATGCAGGCGCAACATGGAGTGCTCAATCTAATTATGACATGACGTTTAAGGTTGGTTGCTTAACACTTGACGTAGATGATATGTCCGAAGGTGATTTGTGGTTTGATACAGGGGATGGCAACAAACTGTATCGCTATAACGAAACAGGTGCATCATGGGTTGAGGTGCAGGATGCAGACATAGCGCAGGCTATTTCAGATGCTTCTACTGCCCAATCTACAGCAGATGGCAAAATAGTTACTTATTATCAAGACACAGAACCTACCGAGGAAGAGTTAACAATAGGTGATTTATGGGTTGATACCAATGATTACAATAAACTGTACCGTTACGATGGCACCGCATGGCAATCAGCAAAAGATGGCAATTTCCCCGATGCAACGGTTATATCGAATAAGACTGCCGGTGGAATATCTGACGCAATAGATGGTTTCGGCACTGGTTCGGATGGAGCATTTAATAGTGTCGATGATGTTACATTTAGTATTGAGTCCGATGATACATATTCAGTTATTAAACAGTATTCGTCTTTTACTTTAAATACAGGTCATACACTAACCGTAGACAAGCGTTGCCGCGGCTTGTTTATTTTTGTGCGTGGGGATGTTGAGATAAACGGCACTATTGATATGTCTGGCAAGGGTGGCAAGATTTCACGGGAAATGTCGGCGCAACGAATGTTACAAGTTCCTGTCGGAGTTACTTTAATTGATATACCGCCCGGTGGGTTTGGGGGCAATGGCGGCTCAGGCGGTGCAGGCGGCGACGCAGTTTATGACCCTGCTACGCCCGGTTCTGGCGGCGCAGGTAGAACAGGAAGTGTCGCAACATGGTTTTCCGGTGGTTTTGGAGCACCCGGCGGAGGTGGCGGCTCAGGCGCAGCAGGGTATAGTTCATCGCAGTCCACTCACAGCCATGGAGAAAACGGTGGTGCCGCGGGCACAACTAATCTGGACGTTGCCGTTGGTTCTGGTGGCGTTGCTGGTGGAACTGCCGCCGCTGGTGGAACTGGAGGAAACTTATCAGGTGGCGGTGGAGCAGGACGAGCACTTGTTCCTATGACTTCATATAGTGGTGCTGGCGGCGGTGGCGCGGGAATTAACGGAGGTTATGCGGGCACTGGTGCCAACGGTGCTACTGATGGTGATTCAGATGGAGGTTTGTCTGGTGGATTAGTTTGTGTTATAGCCAAAGGGGATATAACCATAAATTCTGGTGCTTATGTTAAGGCTAATGGGTACGATGGTGGTGATGGAGGCACAGGAGGATATGCTCCCGAAGAGCGTAATGGCGGCGGCGGCGGCGGCGGCGGTCAAGGCGGCGGCGGCGGCGGTGTTGCGGTTTTGGCCTATGGCGGCAGCTATACAAACAATGGCACCATACAGGTCAATGGCGGCTCGGCAGGGTCTGGCGGTATCGGTGGTGCAAAGGGTGGTGAGACTGGGACTACAGATGGTGTCAATGGCACAAATGGTACAAATGGCAGTGTTGGAACCATCGTTTTAGTCGCGCTGTAAAAGGGGGCGAGAGGTGTATGCAAAGGTTATTTTTCCATAACCAACATGACCAGGAGAGCAGGGAAATATTAAAGACTTTGCCCGAAGATTATAAGGTTTATCGTGCTTTTGAACCAGAGACCGTCATCCCTTCGGAGATTCTCTTAACTTACCTGCCGTATAAAATAGATAAACAATTGGTGTTAGAAACAGAAGGGCCTTATATCGTCGGAACATTTGTTTTGACGCTTAAATGTTATGACTATAAAAATGGCTTTTTGGCGAGTAATGATACATTTCATATCAGCGTGAATGACGGTGGTTTGTATAGTTTGCGGGCCAAAGATGGGGTTATTGAAATTGAAATAGATTGTGAGCATGCAGGGGAGATAGAATTGTCCATTACGGGAAACGAGTATTACCCATTGATCATTAAGATGGAGGCGGTGGATAGTGATTAAAATAAAGGTTGTACCCCAAAGTACCGGGCAGGAGTTTTATAAGTTAAAAAACGCTGTTACGCAATTAACGAAAGACATTAAAACCCTGGAAGCAGGTTTTAATAAAGCTACTGAGGATATTATTGAGGTAAAAACGAGGCTTATAAGCGTTGAGAGAAGCAAGGTCTAAAGAAAGGAAGTGTATTAAATGTCAATGACCCACCAAAGAGCAGATACCACCCTAACATCAGCACTTAAAGGAGCAACGACCCCCCATATTTGGCTGCACACCGGAAGCCCAGGGGCAGCTGGGACCGCAAATGTAGCACAGATCAGTTCGTCTAATATTGCCAGAAAAGCAATATCATTCGGCACCATCGGGAACCATGTGTCAAATACCGAAAGAAGGGTACTGTCTGACGCAGCAGTGTCCTGGACGGGGGCGCAGATCGACGCCAGTCAGACAATCACGCATTTTAGTATTTGGAGTGCGTTAAGTGGGGGGAACCCGGAATTTATATCCACCGTTGCTACACCAAAGACTACTGGATCTGACGGGGTGACGATTGCAAGCGGAGATATTGAAGTTGCTATTGGCGTGTTTGTGAAACCTGCGTAACAGGAGATTATCATGCCAAGTCAATATATTAAAGGATTGCAAGACGATGAACTAATGTCATGGGGGCAGTGAAGGAGGGTGTTGAATTATGGCTGTTATAAAAGAAATCCAATCCCAAATAGATGAATTGGAATCCCAAAAGGCACAGTTAGAACAACCAGAGGAACCAACCAAAACTCCCGAAGAAGAACAAGAAGAATTAATCCGTACTCAAAAAGATGCAATAGAAGTTATAGTCCGTACACCTGACCAGATGGGTACTCACATTTACAGTACCTTGCAGTCGGAAACACTAGGCAAAAAGGTAGTCACAGAGTACAAGTATCAAGAAATCAAAGACCCGGCTACTGGTGCAGTAAGGGGCAGGGCTATGCAGGGAAACGAGAAAACCATCATGGATTACGGTGTTAAGGTATCAAAGGTTTCGCCAACGATAATATCCTCCAAGTTTGTGTAA
>CAZUCG010000008.1:8082-16419 GCA_964619145.1 uncultured Lentisphaeraceae bacterium
CGGTGTTAAGGTATCAAAGGTTTCGCCAACGATAATATCCTCCAAGTTTGTGTAAGGGTGTGACAACATGGCAACTTATTATGTTTCAAAATCAGGTAACGATAATAATGAAGGGACTTCAGAAGCCCTTGCTTGGCTGACCGTTACAAAAGCCTTTCAAACCCTGCAAGCAGGTGACACCTGTTATATAGCTCCTGGGACGTATCGGGAAAAGCCCGTCATGTCTAATGCGGGGGCTGATGGCAACATAATCCTCATTCAAGGCGACCCAGACTGTGAGCATTTTACTAACGAGCATAAAGGCATCATCCGTATTACGGGGTGTAATACGGATGAAATGGCTGATTCTGAAGTTAATATCGCTGTATCTGCACAAAAAGATTATGTGACATTGAAAAACTTCTTAGTAGATGGTTGTTATCGTGGTGTTTATCAGTCGGGTGGAAATCAAAGGAATTGTGTAAATGTAATAACAATAGCTAAATATGCTGGTTTTACTGGTGGTGAACCAATAAACTGTTTATCTATTTCAGGGGAAGTTGGGTATTACCAAAGTACAAGTTTAAATTGTATAGCAATAGCAAACAAAACTGGATTCGACCAACAATATTCTACTAATTGCATTTCTATATCAGGGTCTAGGTGTTTTAGTGGTGGAACTGTCTTTAATTGTTTAGGAATAAGTGCTGATTATGGCTTTAGTAATACAATAAGTTACAACTGCTTGGCGATAGGGTCTTATTCGACGGGCTTTCAGATTGGAACTGCAAATAATGGCTTGGCCGTTGCTTGCTATCGCGGTTATTACGGTACAATGACTGCTGATGATTGTAAATACACTATGTGTAGTAATATTTCGTCAGGAACTATTGAGACGAGTGAAGGACATGAAGGGCTCACAGAAGCACCAATCATGCTCTGGACACTAAGCACCTATCAAAAAATCATAGAAGCTTTTAAGCCTTGGATGTTTGAGGGAGCAAAGCAATGGGGGACTACCAGTGGGATAACTGTACCCGACACAGACATTCTAGGATTGCCAAGACAGATGATTGGTGGGGGATTGGATATAGGACCTTATGCCTATACGGTTGAAGAAGCAGATTGGAGCACCTACAGTACTGATGCTCCGAGCATTAAAATAAGTCAAAAAGGGGCAAAGGTATTTAAGTTACCTGCTGAAGTTGGTACTGCAATAACGATAACCTGTAAATGTAAGCATCAAAATACATCGGGGGACAAACCGCAACTAATCCTAAAAGGCGAAAGTATTTCGGAACAGACGGATACTTGTATAAATGACACTGACACTTGGGACACCTTAACCGTTTCTGCTACGCCAACCAAAGATGAGGAATTAGAAGTAATTTTATATGCCAGAGATACAGGGAGTATTGCCGTTGCCTATTTTAGCGACATTGAAGTGAGTTGATGGCTATGAAAGTTATTAAAGGCGAGGTATACCGTTATCTGCCGGGTACTGCAAGTGGTATTCAGGTAATAAAAGGCGAAGTTTACCCGAATATAGAGGTAATTCAGACTGAGAGTGAACCAACTACTATATCATGTAGAAGCACAACTACTACTCGCTCAACAGCAGCACTCAATACAGCAGTCAGCTTGTCGGGCAAGTCGGCAACAACCCCAAGAGCAACGGCAACAGTAATCACTACCATTGCCATCGAAGGAAGGACAGCAGTCCCAACTCGCTCGTTGATTAGTATAGATACTCCCACTGAAATAGAGATTCGGGCACCCACCGCAACAAGGTCCGAGGTGGCATTGGACACAGGTGTTCTTCTTGCAGGGAGGTCGGCAACACAAACCCGTTCTTTAACCATAATTGATGTTGCACCCCACTTAGATGGCAGAAGCGCAACCGGCACTCGGTCAATTGCCGCAGTTGATACAGAGATCACCTTAACGGGAAAAAGCTCCACAGATACGCGGTCCTCTGTTGTATTAGATATTGTTGAGCCTGAGCTAATAGCCGGCAGATCAACAACCGAAACACGGTCAGACGCAGATATTGACACCAAAATATCACCTTCAGGCAGGTCTGGCACTCAAAGTCGAAGCGAAGTAACCCCGGATGCTTCCGTTGCCATATCTGGAGAAAGCCGGACAGACACCCGGACAGGGACGGGCATTGATACCTTAATTAGCTTGTCGGGCAGAAGCGCAACCGATACTCGGACAGAAATAGCCTTTGTGGATATTGCAGAGGTTTCGGGACGTTCCGCGACAAGCACTCGTGCGGAAGTTGTAATTGATACAGAGATTGCTTTATCGGGAGGGACTCATACAGTCCCCCGGGCAAATACCAGTATTGAAGTTACAGTGGCACTGGCCGGATCATCAAACACTGATACCAGGGCAGAAACAGCCTTAGAGTCGGCCATTAGCTTATCCGGCATAAGTCAAACAGCAACCAGATCAGAATGTGATGTTTACTTAGCCGGAGATACGGTCCCGACAACAATAATGCTGCTCCGTCCAGCATTGATTATTAAACAACTACCACAAGAAACAACCATCGGGCCTCTGGGTTCCCTGCTCAGATTCGATTTCCAGGGGACCGAGTTAAATATATCGTTACTCAGTGACGCCGTTGACACAAGGCCAGCGTAAGGGAGGGATATACATTGGATGATATTATACTTCGAGGCCCGAGCATGTTTGTCGGCTCCACCAGGAGATACGGAGTCATAGCAGCAAAGACCGATCAGACTGCTATAACGGTATCGGCGGCAACATATCAGAGGTTCAAGGATGATGGTACTGCCGTTGACGAAGCGGCAGAGGCCGCGCAGGTTGACGGAGGGTATGTGTATGCCTTTTTGGCGGCTGGCAGCACAGCAGGCGACTACTACGTTATATTCCAATTCACCGTCGGCAATGAGACATTAAAGATAAAGGTTCTCTATGAAGTCAAGGCGTTGACCGATTAAAGAAAGGGTGTGAAGAATAATGGCAACTTATAAGTCTATGGGAGGCACCTCGTATTCAGGTAGCCAAGTAGAAAAGGTAGGAAGCTCCTATTATGTAAAAGGGACCAGTATAAATGTATCCCCTGCCAGCAGCGGCAGCAGTAGCAGCGGCAGCGGTAGCGGTAGCAGTAAGACTACTACTACCAGCGCCCCCAAGACCAGCAGTACACCCAGCGCGGCTCAGGCGGCGAACAACAACGACTATAATGCCGCTTTTAAGGCACTGACTGGAAACGACTATGCTGGACAATATGACAATAACTTTTCAGGGCAGACTATAGGGATAGAAACATCTGGTATTTCCAATAGCAAACCTGTGGCAGTTGTTCCCCCAGCCCCCCAGATACCATATTCGTATGCCACTAATCCTTACATGAGTGATTTGTATGATATGGTGATGTCGGGTGGGGTATATAGTCCGCGCGATTCATCCGAATTACAGGGCGAAGCATCACAGTACGCCAATTTGTTGGTTGATCCGCAGGTTAGCAATATCACCAGGCAACTAGCACAACTGCAGTCACAGGCAGAAGGGCAACGAGGAAGCATCAATGCAACCTATAGCGGCCTGTCTGATCGCGCCACCTGGTTGCTGCAGCAAGCTGAGGAAGCAGCTCAACATAGCGCAATATCCCGGGGTGGGGGGAGGTCAGGGGCAGTTGAGTGGGAAACACAAAAATATAAAACGCCCGTAAACACATGGGTACTTGAACAGGAGTCACAAAAGGCTGCTGATCTATTGGCGCTAGAAAACGCTCTGTCTTTATCCCAAACCCAAGGCCAAGACAAGATTCAAGAGCTTGAGAAAATGCGGGGCGAATATACGGCACAGAGGTTAGCGGCGCTTCAGGAGCTGGAGTCTGCAAAGGCTGCAGGTGATTACGAGAGGGCCACGAGCGTGTTAACTACATTGGCAAATTTGGATATGCAGCAACAACAGCTGGACATGAATTATTCCCTGGAGACACTCCCGTATTATACTCAAACGTCGGATCAGCAGCAAACTTCAGCACAGACATGGGCTGAGATCATGGGGCAAACTCAAGGGACGACAAACTATGCCGATTTATCGTCTTCCGGGGCCGTTCCGCTGAGATCCTACCTGGAAGGCAAGGGCGCCAGCGTTGACTGGGATGCCAGCACCAAAGAGGTTATTATTAATGGCAAGCGATATTCGCCACAAACACTAAAGAACTATGGCGCTTATATGGTTGGCGACAGATGGTATATCCCCGAAAGTGTCCTAAAAACAATAGCCTAACATAAACATGGAAAGGTGGTTAGATCATGGCTTTGCAAGACAAATTAATGAGTGCCGTGCAACAGAGAAAGAGCGATATTCCCGTTTATGTTGTACCCGATAAACCAGGAGGTCAAAGACAGCAATACGATACGCCTACCCAAAAGAGTGGGTGGCAGGATTATACGCAGCAAACCCTTGACTCTATTTCCCAGTATCGAGAGAAGAATCCTGTGAATATACCATTTGCGCCCGGGACCAAGACGATGGGACAGAAAAACCTCGATGAATCGAAACGCCAGTTTGATGAAACTATGGCCTATAATCTCAGAAAGGCTACTTCCGGTGGTGGTGGCGGCGGCGGCAGAAATGCAGATGCCAAACTGAGCAAGAATCAGCGAGTAGGTTATGTCCTAAAGGGGGCAATATCGGCGTACAACGAGTTAATGAACTCTAATCAGGGTGTAAAAGACATTACCCTTAACGGTATCTCATATCCCATGAAGAACAATAATTATACCCCCGAGAAAGCAGCGCAGGAGATCATAGGCCAGATATACAACAATCTTGGCGGCGCGGATCTGAGCGTTAGTGATGCAAGCAACGTCGTCGAGGCGTTTACTAAGGCCATTGGGTTGCAAACCGGAGAGACCCAAACGCCCAAACAGCAGCTGGAGAATTTCCTGTCTCAAAAAGAAATGGATTACTACAAAGAAAATCCTGATGATTTAAAGGATAGATTCGGCCGGTAATTATATAGAAGGGAGGGGAATTTCCAGTGGGTATGATTTTTGATTTTAAATTGGGTATGTTCGTTGAAGAGGAAGAAAGAGAACAGTTCTTGCCTGCCGAGCAATTCCTTGCGCCAAAGATACAGCAGGATCAGCAGCGACAGGCGGACTTACTTGCGCAGGCCCGAGCAAGGACCGTTCCGACGGACAGCGGACTTCAGTATACAGGCCCCAAGGAACCTTCGCTGATTGAGAAAATAGAGCAGTCCAAGGCATACAGGACCCTCATAGGCAACCCCGAAGAAGGTTTTGGCATTGGTGAAATGGCCGATGCCATACTTACTGCGGTGCCTGCAGCTTCAGCCACCGGCGGAATAGCCAAGGGGGCGCTGAGCGCCATCCCGGGAGTAAGCAAGGTAGCGGGGGCACTGGAAGCAACCGGCAAAGGGGCGGGTAAGGCGGCAACTGCAATCAAGGGAGCATACCAGAAAGCACCCACCAAGATTCAGAAGGCGGCGCAGATCGGCGCGGCGGCTACCGGCTATCAAGTGGGGAAGGGCGCAACTATTCCAGGTCACGCAGAGGAAACCGGGTATCTCCCAGCCGAGCTTGGCGCAAGTCTGCGCACCGGTGTAGGCGCACTGCTCAAAACTGAAGGATATAGGGAGAAATGGCAAGGCTATACCCCCCTGGACGAGGGCAATATTGACCTAACTGATAGGCCGGTAATCAAAAACCCTGACGGAACCATAAGCACTGTAGCGTCTATAACCATTGGACCCGACAAAGACGGGAAATACATATTAGTTCCAGGGGTTCGGGCAGGCCTAGATCGCCAAATGACCGACCAGGAGGCGGCGGAATGGTATGAGCAAACAGGAGAACACTTAGGGAAATTCAACTCCATCAAAGATGCCGACAAGTATGCCGAACAGCTACATAATCAGCAGGCTGCCTTGTACGGTGGACAAGGTTTTGCAGACAAATTAATTAAAACAGGCGAAGACATGTCCAAGGGGTACGAATTAGATCCCGTCGAGTGGGGATGGGGTGCTCTGCTTAATCCGCATTTCTATTCCCGCAACTTTGCACAGACCATACCCATGACCGCAGCATTAGTGCCATTCATGTATTTAGGTTTTAAAGGCGGGAAAGGCGCTGCGGCCAAGCGGGGCTTCGGTGAGTTCGGGCAGACGATAATAGGGTCACTTAGCGGCGCGGTCTTATCCAGGCCCATGGAAAGTGCGATGGAGGCTGCAGGTATATATGAAGAAACAATGCTTACTACCGGGAACGAAGAACTGGCAGACCAGAGAGCCGACAAGGGCTACCGAGATCACCTCAAGCTAGTTGGCCTTGATGCGGCGCAGTTAGCGGTTATGCTTATGCCAGCACCGGCGAAGTTTGCCGGGAAAGCCGCCACTAATTTCGGCAAAGTAATGACCGGACTAGCCAGGGTGATGGGCGACGGATTTATAGAAGCCGGAGAAGAAGGAATACAGCATGCTATCAATGAGTGGGCCATGGAAAGAGAGTTTAGCTTCAGCGACCCCCAAGCACAGGAGGCCATGGCGATAGGCTTTTTAATGGGCGCAGGGATGGGCGGCGTCGGCGCCGCGAAGCAGATGTATCGTAACATTCAGGCCAAGACCATATCAGAACTGCCGGACGACGCCATTATGCAGATGGGTATCATGGTTCAGAACTTCCGGGACCAGGGCATGTCAGAAACCGAGGCCATCGAAGCAGCACTGAGCGAAGTGGCCAAGACCGAGGACGGGAAGAAGATAATAGAAGCAATTACCCAAGACGAATCTTCTGAGTTTGTGAAACAAGCTACCTACGATGGGATACAGAACATCCTGGTCAAAGGCAACATGGAGGATATTGCAGGTCGGCAAAAACGGAGGCAGGAAGCCCGTAAGCTGGTTAACAAGGTCAACATCGAACCTAAGAAGCACGAGGTAGGTAGGGGCGAACCCGCGCCGGTCATGTCACCCGAAGAGATAACTGCATACATGGAACAATTGGCGCAGCAAAGGGAAGAAATTATAAATGGACAAATAGAATACCTTGAATCCGAAGGCGGGCAAGGTACAACCAAGCGCACCCCGCGGGTTGACCGGGACGGATATATAATCGGGTGGCTGCCAGGCCATAGCAACAACCCTCCCTGGTACCGAGACCTGTATGCGGCGTTGGGAAGGAAGCCCAACAAAACAGAAATGCGGGAATTTGCAGAAAAGAGCTTGAAGGAAGGGTACGACAACATACCGCCGGATGAGGACTTTATCCGCATAGACGCAGAACTGCGCAAAGGACAGCCATTGTCCGACGAATGGCACCAGTTAGAACTAACTAAAAATGAACTGCTCCCCTACTCCGGCGAACCCGGGGTGGACGACCTGATAGCTCAGATAGACCAGGAGCAGGCAAAGATCGAAGGAGTGAACAAGCCGCAGGCATCCACTGAGAACCTTGCGGATCAGATAGAGAACTTAACACCCGAAGAGGTAGGGGCAATAGTTTTGGGTGGGGTTGAGGCGGAGAATGGACCTGCTGCAGAGGTGAAACCTGAACCCGCTGTAGAAGCAGAACCTGAGCCTGCTACAGAACCGAAGGAAGAACCCCAGGAAGAACCCAAGGAAGAGCCCAAAGCCAAAGCATACGCTGCCAAGGACTTCCCCAAGGGGACCAAGGTAAAATGGGCTAATCGCAAAGGAGAAGAATTAAACGGGACAGTAAGAAGCGACGCTTCGGAGAGAGATGGATATATCAGCGTAGATACAGACCAAATAGCTCATGCCGGTGGAGTGCCCATAGGCAGGATCGAAATGGTTTACTTTGACAATCCTTCTCTGGAGATCACCGAGAAAGCCCCGGCGAAAACCAAGGAAGAAGCCCCTGATCAGAAACACCATAAAGCATGGAAGAACCTGACCGAAGAAGACTCCATTATACGGGACCAAATGGCCCAGCAGTTTGAACGTGCGGCTAAGGCCACGGGCTTAAAGGTTGATATGGTCCAGAGATTGACCGAGGAATTTACTGACGATATAACCGAGGAAATGTTGAAATCTCATGGATTGACCAGCAAAGATAAGGCTTATGTAGCAGGTAAGTCTATGGTCAAAAAACAGGGGGACTTGCTCCAGGTAAGCATTGAACTGCTGACCAAAAAGGACGTCCCCATTACCCAGGAGATCATACACGAATGGGCCGAGGTATGGGCTACCCTGTGGGAGAATAATAACCCGGGAGAGTACAAACAGGTAATAGGCTTCTTTACGAAAAGGGGCCTGCCGGAGGCCAGGGCCAAGGAACACATACCGGAGATACTAACCGATTATGTATTGTCCGACATAAAACCGGACAG
>CAZUCG010000009.1:0-16036 GCA_964619145.1 uncultured Lentisphaeraceae bacterium
GGTGTAGGTCTTGACTCTTTGCACGTTGGCAAAAATGCCGCCTTTGCCGTAGCCGGTGTAGCGCAGCTGTTTTTTGTCGGCTGTATCGCTAACCACCTCGCCTTTGTATTCCTGGTAGCGGAACACATCGCGGGCATTCGGCCAAAAACGGTCGCAGAAGATTGGCCCGAAGGAGGTATTTGGTGCGGCGTAGAGCACTAGATTCGCCTGGCTTATTTTATCCCAAGCGAAATTCACTGCTCCGCTATAGAGTGGGTCGGTCACATATAATGCGTAGTCATTTTCCAGCACGAACTGCTGTCCGTCGCGATACAAGCGCAAGCCCGGGGCGGCGCCCGCGAGCAATTTTTCCATCGGGTTCTGCTCGGGCAGCTCGGCCTTCGCGGTTGCCAGCGTTTCGCCAAAGAACTGCACTTCGGTCAAGGCCAGATAACCGCCAGTTGAGGAGATCACCAGCTCGACCTGTCGGATCGGGCTGGGGTCTTCGGCCTTGACTCTGGCCTGCCCTTCTGCGGGCTCGTCGTCAGGACGAGTATATGGGTGATTCAAGGTGGTCACGCCCAGAGGGATTTTTTTGCCCTGTGCGTTCTCGCCCAACAGCTTGATATCCTTGATACCGTAGCTGCGTGGTCCGCGAGAAAAATGCAGCACTGCTTCTGAGAGTTTAATTTCGTTCGGGAAGTTAAAGGTGATACTCAGGGGCTGGCGTTTGACATCTCTTTTACGCCAAATTACCCTCGGCACTGTTTCGCCGGCTTGCTCTTTGTTCAGCTTGCCATCAGTCAGCTTGGCGAAGCCTGGATCAGCATACGCGCCGGTATTTTTCCCGTCAGCCATCGTCTGGTCAGAAAATGAATAAGACGATACGGTCAACAATTCCGCAGCAAAGATTGACGACACCCCCAACGACAAGCACAACACGACGATTTTTCTCAAGCTAAGCATCTTCTCTCCTGCCTTTAGCAAATCGGACTCGAGACAATAATGACTAATCGATAGTTATTCGTAATCCAAAAAATATACCGCTCGGGATGCTGCTTGTCAATTGCGGTCGCGCAATTGGGAGAATTCAGCCCCAGACGCAGATAAAATTCCCTGCCGGCAAATAGTCGCGGTTGGTTAGTTTTCCAGGTGGGCAATTCTTCCTGCCATTGCGACAAAAAAGCTATCCTGAGCTTGTAAAATGACACTATCGGTAGTAGTGTATTGAAAAGCAAGGCCTGATAAAAGTGCCCGCTTGCCTTTCGCTACTCGCCGGGCAGACAAGATGCGGAGCTGGGGGTTCCGCGCTTCCAGGAGGAAGGGAATAACCTGAAACAATGTTTCGCGGATCGACGAAATGGAACGGCTCATAATCCCGACACGAAACATAATTTCCGCAAAACAAAAACCATCGGCACACAACCAACCGCCGGGGAATAACCTGAAATAATGTTTCGCGGATCGACGAAATGGAACGGCTCATAATCTCGACACGAAACATAATTTCCGCAAAACAAAAACCATCGGGACACAACCAACTGCCGGGGAATAACCTGAAATAATGTTTCGCGGATCGACGAAATAGAACGGCTCATAATCTCGAAATCGAACATAATTTACGCAAAACAAAAAACATTGGCACACAAACAACTCCGGAGGAGTTGTCTTTTTCAAAGCCCAGGGTTGGTCGCGAAGCGACCTACCCTGGGAATAAACGGGCACCACCACCACCCTCTCCCCTCCTCCAGCCTGCCGCCTTTGGCGGCAGGCTGGAGGAGGGGAGAGGGACGGGGAGGACATCAAGTTCCCCAGGGTAGCCGGCCTAACGGCCGGCAACCCTGGGCTTTGAAGAAGACAACCCCTATCGGGGTAGTTAGACGCTCTATGTTGATTAGGACGAACAACATAACTTGTTGTTCACAGGTCAATGCCAGTCAGTGAGAACAATGTTATGTAGCCATTCAAAGGTTAATCCTAAGCATTGCCACGCAACCAAACACAACGCTAGTCCAACCGCCCATTGACAACCAACCGGCTGTCGGGGAATAACCTAAAATAATGATTTCGCGGTGCAAGAAAATGGAACGGCTCATAATCTCGACACCGTACAT
Source organism: uncultured Lentisphaeraceae bacterium (assembly GCA_964619145.1). GTDB lineage: Bacteria > Verrucomicrobiota > Lentisphaeria > Oligosphaerales > Oligosphaeraceae > JAAZIZ01. The sequence continues at coordinate 2,094 of CAZUCG010000009.1, forward strand.
AATTTACGCGAAACAAAAAACAATGGCCCACAAACAACCACACCCAAGCCAACACAACGCTAGTCCAACCGCCAATTGACAACCAACCAACTGTTGGGAAACAACCTAAGACAAGGAGCCGTTATGCTGAAATTCTCTATCCCTGCCTGCCCCAAAAAGTTCATTTTTATTCCGAGAGTAAAGATAGCTATAGCTATTATCAGTCTCGGTTGGCTGTGCTCGGCACAAGAAAACCTAGTGTTTAATCTGCATCCGACGACTGGCTTCCGCGCCGCCCACAGCGCTCAGGTCGCGCTGCCTTTCAGCCAAAGTGTGCCTCTTTCCAAGGGAAAACTCTTCCCTAAACAACTTATGCCGGACATATACCTCTCTGGGCAGCTTCTGCCGGGGCAGGTCAAGGCTGCCGCGCACTGGTCAGACGGCAGCATTCAGTGGCTCACTGTTAACGGCGTCTGGCCGCAAGCTGTGCCCATAGCTGAAAAAGTTGTTTTGACACTTGGAGCAGCCAGTGCCACGCCCTTGCCGGAGCCAGCCTTCAACTTGCAGCAGCAAGGTAACAGCTTGATCATCAACTATGCTGGCAACCTCTTTGCCAAACTGCACCTGGAGGCAGCTGTTCTCCCCATCAACAAACCCAAAGCCCGCGATTCCCACGACCCGGAAGATTACGACACCCGCGTCCAATACTCCTGGGCCGAACCACTAGGCGCCCTGAATGACAACAACCAGGAAATAACCCTGCAACCAGTTATTCGAGAATTTCTGCTGGAACAGGACGACGGCTACTCGCTACTGTACCGTATCCGCGGCAATGCTGGCGACAGCACCCCCGGCCAAGACCTGGAATGGCAAATCCGGATGCGTATTTTCCGTCATACTCCTGTCATCCGTTGCCAGACCACCTGGTTCCTGCACTGGTCACCAGAACAATTCGCCCTCTGCAAAGCGCAAATAACGGCTGAATTCCCGCAATCGTGGCTTACTGGTCACAACAACGGACAGTCTTATCAACTGGACAGCTCGTCGGTCAGCCTCGCCAGCGCCTACACCGGCCGAAGCTTCATCTCTCAAGGCGAGCAGAAAATCGAAGCCGAATGGCCTGCTGCCACCCGCCATACTTGGACAATGAGCAACGCCACTCAAAATCTGGGCATCGCCTTGCCTAACTTCACCCGTTTGGGACCAAATCGTCTGATTTTGAGTAAAAATCAACTAATCTTCGCCTGCTGGGATGGCGCCTCCGGACTGGCCTTGGACACTCGCCGCAGCGTCGAGCCGGATGAGTTTATGATGAATACCTATGACTTCGATCATAATGCCAGTGGGCTGGCCAAAACCAGTGAGATGACCTGGTGTTTGGCGCCCACCAATAACGCCGCCAGTGCCTTAGCCGAAACCGAAGCTCTCAGACACGGATTATGGTTCCCCAGTCGAGCAGACCTAGTCGCCACAAAAGCCTTGGGTGCCTGGGAAGAAGAGACATACGAAAAGAACACCGAGTACGTCGAGGGTCTGACAGGGCACCTACACTGGTTAATGGCGTCCCGCGACCATTGGCGTTGGAATGGCTTTATCAACTACGGTGACATCCGCACCAATTGGTCCCGCAATGGCTGGCTCAGAGATGGCAAAAAAATCCTCCATCCTATGGTCTGGGGGATGAACGGCAGATATGGCTGGCGCAACGGCTCGGGCGAGCCATACAGCGGCTTCCTGACTTTCGGGCTGTGGGCACAAGACCGGGAAATCATACTCTTCGCTTATGATTACGCTACCCACGTCGCCGATGTCGATATTATGCATGGCAGATTTAATGTCCCTTTGGAAAATATGCAGGGCGGGATGCATCGCCGCAACAAAAATCACTGGAGTGGTGCTGTACAGACTCAATACACCCCCAGCCGTGGACTCTATTTGCTGAAATGGCTCACGGGCAACGAACGCCTTGACGACTCATTGGCCGAAATCCGCGATTTCACCCGCCGCAATGTCCAGGGCTCAGTCTTCAGCGCCTCCGCTTGGCAAAACCGTTATGCCGAGACGCATAACCAACAGGACCTGCAGACTGCCAATGAACTCTTGCAAGTCTGTGTGAAAAATTGGGAGGCGACCAACGCCGGCCGCGACGAAGAACTCAAATCCCTGCGCGGACTCGCGGCCCTCTACGCCCAGAACTTCCGCCATAGCCTCGACTGGTGGCCAATTCAAATCGAATTTCACCGCATTACTGAAGACCCGCAGTACTTGCAGGATTTGGCGGACCGCATCAGCAACGACCCGCTGGAAAAAATCAAAACTTGGGATTTGACGATTTTTTATGCCGTCGCGTACCTGCTTGACAATGGCTACACTCCTGAGCAACTCGGCGGGGACAAAGTCGAGCGAATGCAACAAGCGATGCTAAAAGCCCGCGAACGCTATTTGCCAATTATCCCCCGAGAAGACTGGAATTTCAAAACCTTGACCGCCAAGCGTGCGACGAGCCAGACCTTCGAATTGGGAAAACTAGTCGGCAGCGCGCCATTCGTACTGGGGCTATTCCCCACAAATCTGGAAAAATAACCACACCAGCTGAATAAAACAATAACGCCAATAAACTCAGCAGTCCAAACAATAACAACTCGGACTGCTGAACGTAATTATATTGAAGAAAAAGAAAAAAATAAATTATTGCATTCGTGACTTGAAACCATAGAGAATATAAATATATTAGTGCCATTACTACATAGCGGAACATTGTTCAATAATAATGAATCAAGATCACAATACAACTGCTGTTCGCACTCCGGTGGAAGCTCTACGCAAGGGTCTTTCTATCTTGGAATTAGTCAGTTTTGCTCCGCCTGGTGACGGTCTTTCTTTAGGTGACATCAGCCTGCAAATGGGTTTAAAGCGCAGTACGGCGCACAATTTACTCAAGACTCTCTGTCTTTGCGGTTATGTTGAGAACATCGGTTCTGGTATTTACCGCGGTGGTTGGAAGTTACATCAATTCAGCCGTGGTTTAAGTCTGTCGCGTTTTCAGAGTGGTCTTTTTCGGGAAGTCTTGCGCAGTTTAGCGTTACGCAGTGGTGAGGCTCTGGTATTTGCGACGTTGCTCAACGGTCGGCGGCGTGTAGTCGCCCGGGCCAGTGGTGGCCAGGAGATACAAGTTGATTTAATCCAGATGGAGCCGGAAAGTGTAAATCTTTGGGCGACAGTGACAGGAAAAATTTTGGCGGCCTATTGTTCTGCCCAAGAGCTGCCGCTTCTTTGTCAACATTACGGTTTGCCGAATGCGGATTCCTGGCCAGGCATTAGCGACCAGCAGGAGCTATTATCTGCCTTGCAAGTGATTCGCCGTCAAGGCGTGCTTGGCGATTTCACACCCCAGGTTTGTTCTGCGGCAGTACCGGTTTTGGGCAGTCAGCAGCAACTATTGGGGGCCTTGGGAATCCATTTTCCCCAGTATCGCCATCAATCAGCGAACGATGAAGCGATGTTTGCCTTGTTACGCCAAGGCGCGGGTGAATTATCAGCCGCTTTACAAGCCCCGATTGACAATGAGAGCGGGTAGAGGTTGTGCATTTTTGCCCTCTTTTAGCAGACTAACAAATTCATTGAACTGCATTGGATAATTTTTCGTTCCCCCATTCAACCAGGAGAAAATCGATGAGCCAACTACTTACTGCTTTGACCAAACAGAAGGCCTTCTCGCTAGGCGCCGATATGGTCGGCGTCGCCAACATTGAACGTTGGCAGAATGCTCCCTTGCTGATGAGCCCGATGGGATTGATGCCTAACGGCAAATCAGTCATCGTCTGTGCTATCCACCACACCGACGGGATGATCGAAATCGGTGGTGAAGGCAGTCCTCATCATCAAGGTTCGTATTCATTTCAGTATTTTATGAACGCCCAACTCGATGCCATCTCCTATAATATGGGGCGCTTCTTTGAGGACCAGGGTTACAAGGCCATCCCCATCACCGCCAGTAATATCTGGCGTTACCGTGAATACAAGGGCCTGGACTCCACCTTCGCGCCTGATATGTCCCATATCTATGCCTCCGTCTGCGCCGGACTGACCGAAATGGGCTACCACGGCATTGCGATGTCACCTGAATATGGGCCACGCAACCGTTTCGTTTCCATCATTACCGACGCACCTCTGGCTCCTGACCCCTTGCTGCCTGGTGACACCCTCTGCGACCACTGTGGGCAATGCGTGGAGCGCTGTCCCTGTGGCGCCACCAGCGCAGAAATCGACGGCACCAACGTCCTGGAAATCGAAGGGCACACCTACAGTTTTGCCAAGAAAAATCTCTGGCGCTGCGCCTGGGCAGAACATTTTGGCTTGAATGCTGAAGCGGAAATCCCGGAAAAAGTCGATGAACAAGTCATCCTAGACAAACTGAAAGAGCTCGGGATGCGCGGCGGTACTATGGGCTGCTGCCTCAAATATTGCCTGCCCCGCGACAAGCGAAGTTGGAATAAGGAGTACTCCAGCGCTCCGATCCGGAAAAAGAATGTAGTTCCCAGCCGGCCGAATCCTGACCGCGGCACCCAGCAACAACTGCTGGCCGAGACCCTCGCATTCGGCACAGATCAGATCGTGATCCAAAACTTGACTAGCTGGGCAGAGCGGGGCATCGACTTAAAGCCATTGCTCCCAGACGGCCGCTCAATCATCTTTATCCGGGTTACCAAGCCGGCCGGCAGTGCCTTGGAAAAAGCCAGCAATCTCAGCCAACCCGCGGGTTACATTATGAACCACGGGACTTTCTATTACGCGTCATTGCTGGAAAAACTCGGCTATAGCGCGGCGCCCTATTTTTTGACTAGGAGCCTACGAGAAAGTGCACTGCCCGCAATGGATGCCGTCATTGCGGAAACCGCGAAGTTATTTGGCCAAAATGAGAATCAGGTCATCGGCTTTGCCGTAACTAGTGCCGAATTGACCCCCGTCAATGTCTGCGCCGACCAACCGCCATTGCCTGCCCATTTCGATTTAACCCGGACCGTAAAAAAACTCGCCCGCGAGTTTGGCGCCGACCTGGTCGGTGTCAGCAGTTGCAAGCGCATTGATAACGCAGTTAATAGCATCAGGGCTGAGCTTGACCACGAGCCTGTCCTCGATATCACTGAAACTGGCTCGCTATGGCTAAGTTCAGCCGTTGAAGTCAAAGAACGTCAACGCCAAATGCATTTGCCCCAAGAGCATCTGCCCAATGCCAAGAGCGTTATCGTCCTAGGCATCAGAACACCGCTTGAGAGCAGCGAATGCCTGGGCCGTCGCCCGGCCGAAGCCGTCGGTCCGTACACCTTCGCTCAGTACGAAAGCCGCAACTTGCTGAACTATGCCGCCATCAGACTAATTAAACGCTTGGCTTCTTGGGGCATCAAAGCCTATGCAGTCAATGACTTGACTAACACCGGCTCATACTCTGCCAACCCGCGCGGCCAGCAACCAAATATTTTTTCTAACCGCATCAGCGCAGTCTGTGCCGGCCTAGGCACCTTGACCAAGGGCGGCTTTGTCAACACACCTGAATACGGCACCAATGCTCGCTTTGTAGCGATCGTTGTAGACCGCGAGTTGCAAGAAGATGCCCTCGCGGACTTGCAAGGATTACGCAGTAAGTGCGAAGACTGTGAGCGCTGCCTCAGCCACTGCACCGTCCAAGCCTTCAAAGGCGTTACTACACTAAAACTCGATGGACAGGAACTACCATTCCATTTCGTCGAACAGAAACGCTGCGACTGGGCCATCCGCTTCGGATTAGTAGCCGCAGAGGGACAGCAGTGGACCGGCTCCAAGACCGACGTGCCACCACCTGCTGACATCACCCCTGCTGCCTTGGCCGAGGCGATGACCAAGCGCGACCCCATCCTCAGAATCCGCCCCTGCTCGTCAGAAATGTGCGTTATGGCCTGCCCGTACACTCGCACCCAGGAAGACTGACAATCACCCGGCCAACACGGCGCCGCGGGCTACTGCTCGCGGCGCCTTTTTTTAACCCAACACGGGAATTTTTGTGCCTGTGGAGGAATGCTTATTAGTTAGCGATGATTGTTTATCACTCGGGAAAGCTTTATTGCTGATGGCGTTATAGTATGTTCTGCAGTCTGACTGCCAAAACGCCCACCCTTCCCCAAGAGATAATATGATCAGTAAAACCCTGAGCGCGTCTATCCACGGCGTCGATGTTTTCACCGTCGAAGTGGAAATAAACAACCGCAGTAGCGCGAATCGTCCAGATCAGGAATACGTCATATCGATCATCGGCCTGCCTGATGCCTCGATTCGAGAAAGCCGCGACCGCGTCTGGTCGGCTCTTAGTCAATGTAATATCCGGATGCCAGAAGGCCGCACGACCATCAACTTAGCGCCCGCTGACTTGCGTAAAAGCGGCTCTTGCTTTGATCTAGCCATCGCGCTGTGCTTGATTGCCAGCAGCCGTGGTTTCAAACACGGCGAGCTGAGCAATACGATGATCATCGGTGAGCTCGGTTTGACTGGCGAAGTGCGGGCAGTGCCAGGCGTACTGCCGATGGCTATCCACGCGAAAAAAATTGGCGTCAGCAGGATGCTGGTACCGCACGATAATGCTGACGAGGCCGCGACTGTCTCGGGCCTGACCGTCTATGGCGTCAGACATCTGTTGGAAGCGGTGATCTTTTTCCGCGAACACCGCGGCCTGTTGCCCACAACTGTCGATGTCCAAGCGCTGCTGGCACGCAATCAACAGAACACCTTGGACTTCCTGGACGTCAAAGGCCAGGAGAGCGCCAAACGCGCACTGCTGATAGCCGCCGCCGGCAACCACAACTTACTGATGATTGGCGAGCCTGGCGTCGGGAAATCATTGATCGCCAATCGCATTCCTGGTATCCTGCCACCACTGACCTTGGCCGAGGCATTAGAAGTCACCAAAATCCACAGCATCGCCGGGACTCTCGACTCGCGAGTCGGCTTAATCAGCAACCGACCTTTCCGATCACCCCATCACACGGTCAGCGATGCGGGGCTGCTAGGTGGCGGCAAAAACATCCCCCGGCCCGGCGAAATCAGCCTGGCCCACCGCGGCGTACTATTCTTGGACGAATTGCCGGAGTACCGGCGAAATGTCTTGGAGGCATTGCGACAGCCCCTGGAAAGTGGCGAGGTCACCCTAGCCCGAGCCGCCGGCAGCTTCACCTTCCCGGCCAAAATTATGCTGGTCGCAGCTATGAATCCCTGTCCCTGCGGCTATTACGGCTCGCATTGCAAACACTGTACCTGCTCACCACTGCAAATCATCAACTATCGCGCCCGCATCTCTGGCCCGCTGCTTGACCGCATCGATTTGCATATCGATGTCCCGCCAGTCAGCCAGGAAGTCCTGACTGGCAAACGCAACGGCGAGTCGTCAGCCAGCTTGCGCGCCAAAGTCGTGCAGGCGCGAAAAAGACAATTGCAGCGCTTCAGCAATACCGACATTCTCGACAACTCCAGCATCGCTGGCAAATACCTTGACGAATTCTGCCCCTTGAGCCAAGAATGCCTGACCTTCTTGCGACAGGCTATCGTACAACTGAATATCAACGCCCGCTCATACGACCGCATACTGCGCATCGCCAGGACAATCGCCGACTTGGAAGAGACCGCTGAGATTTGCCCTCCGCATCTCTCCGAGGCCATCAACTATCGCTCACTGGACCGAAACCAGCAGCAACAACAGTCAATGCTTGAGTTCTGAGCAGTCAACTCACCAGCCTGCCTTCTACCTAGACATCAAATCAGAGGCCATTTTTTTGCCGCCAGTCCTTAAAGACCTTGGCAATAACTCGGTAGTCTGCTTCCGTCAGTTGGCTGAATTCTGCGGGCTGGAAAAAATGCGCCCGCCGGAGCCATTTGGCGTTATACAGGCAGGGTATGCCGATTTCAGCCTGCACGGCCAGTATCCCGACATAATCATCGAATTGATAATGACTGAACTGTCCGTCGGTATCAATCAGGCAACTGGGCATCGTCTGACGATAAACTTCTGCTCGATGCAACATCGTCTGCCGCGCTGTCAAGCGGGTAGTATACATATCAGCAATCCGGACCATATCGCTGAATTCAGCCAAATACGGATGCGCGACAAAGGTGCTGATACAGACATCCTGCTTGTGCTTCTTGCTCTCCTCGTAGAGCACTTTCAAGTAGTAGCGTTGCAGTTCCAGCCCCCAGAGGTCGCCATAATTGCGCAGTCCGGGCCCCGTCGGCACATTCAACGAACCATCCAGTTTCAGGCCGTCTGCATTCAGACCATCCGCTCCAGCAGAAAAATAGCGTCGCAACATTTCCCGAAAACGGCGCTCGTATTTCGGATTAGTGATATCGGCACAGACCGGCACGCCATCACGAGTTATGCACTCATCTGGCGGCAGCCCTTCCAGGTCCCAAGCATTATTCCAGAGAAATACCTTGATCCCGCGTTGGTGGCAGCTCTCAATCCAGCCACGCATATCAGGCCATTTTTGGCTCTCCGGGTCGGCTGCATTCTTGCTGACTTGCCAAGCAGCATCAAGTATCACTATGCCGGGCTGACAATCGTGCTGGCACAACTCCTGCAGCCACTCTTCCGTCAATGCCTGGGTGCAAAAATCTGCCGCCGCTGGCATTGTTCCTGAAAGGTAGTCGACATTATCCTTGCAAGCCAGCGCGACTTGGTCGTGCCAGGTGCAGTAAATGGGACTCTTCCACCACAAAGCCCCAGGTTGCGCTTTGGGCCGTGGCAGGTAGCCATATTGGTAGCAATGCTGCAAGTAAGACGGCAGGACATTCTGCCCGCCATCGGCAAATGTCAGCAATAACCGTGGCGAGGACCATTCTCCATTGACCATCTGCTTGCCATAATACAGTGCGCTAAAACCGCCGCCTAAGCGGGCATCACCGTCATAGCCAGTCGGAGAGGCGGTCTCGGGATTCCAAGCAAATTCATCCCAGCCATAATTACCGGGTGTGGTTGCCATACCAGCGACCAGAAACCGCTCTTCCCGGCGATCCCGCAGGCCCAAACAATGGCACGGCGAGGCAAGAGCCTGCCCGCCAACACTCGGCCCTAGGCAATTACCGTTAGAGATACTCAGGCTCTCTATAGGATGATAATACAGACGCTCCTGGAAATTCGGGGCGGTATTGTAGATTTCGTCGAATTCCCCGGCAAAGCCATATTCGAAGCCCTGGTACCTGCCGCGGAAGAAGCGCACTTCCTGCAAAACGCCGCGCCCTTGCAGAATATGCTGACATTCCAGGCTGTCCGGCCGGCAGACCAAGACGAACTGTTTTTTTTCCCACAAACTCGAGGTGAATTCCCGACTGATTACGATTTCTCGGGCATCCTGCGCCTGCACCCGCCAGGGCCCAATCTGCTGGCAGTTATCCTGACCGCCTACCGTGGGACAATCACCTCCGGCAAAAAAACGATAGCGCTGGCAGCTGTTTGCTAATGCCAGCTCTGCCGCCATCAGCCCCGGCGACAAAGTCAAACCGTAATTGACACTGCTGATACTGAATGCACCAGGAGAAATTTCCCGTAACTTCATTTGAGTACCTCTTTTCTTGTTCTTCAGCCTGCCTTCTGAGACTGAAAATTTGTGAATTGGACTGGAAAATATCGCTTAAATGTAACTTTCTTTTGCATTTTTACACCTCGAAGCATTATATTTTAACGACAATTCTGTTTTATCGCCAGCCAATAGCCTGCCTAAAATCCCAATCCGCGGTAACACAACTAACCAGAGGCTAGCCAAGATGCGGAAAAGACTGCCGGACGCAGCAAAAGCAAACATAAACTTCTTGCGCCGCTATCGCTGAAATTGATTTGCCATCCAAGTTTTATGGACTAAAGTAAGCAAAGACCAGAAGCGGCGGCAATAAACTCATTATGCGTACCGCGAAGGCGTTTTTGCTGTACTCGATTACTACAGGAGACTAGAATGATTTTACAAAACCAAGATTTTCAGGAACGCATAGTCCGAGTGCAAAAATTATTGGCCGACACTGAATTAGATGCAGTAATGGTCTTTTCCACTGAGAGTGAACCAGCCGGCGTGCGCTATTTTGCCGATTATTGGCCAAGCTTCGAGACCTGCGCCGTTTTGATCCCCAAAAAAGGCCCGGCCGCTCTGATTGTCGGCCCGGAAAGCCTCACCTATGCTCAAAGCCGCTCGAAATTGGCAAATATCATCCAAGTGATGGACTTCCGGGAATCATCACAACCTGACTACCCCGGCTCACCTCACCCGGAGTGGCCAGAAATCCTGGACCGCTTCCAAGTCCAAAAACTTGGTATTGCCGGATGGTATATGTTCCCCTACCCCATTATGCTGAAAATTCAAGCCGCATTGGGTGGCGCAGACCAAGTCGTAGAAGCAGATGAGATCATCAATCAGGTCCGGATAAATAAAATGCCCAACGAACTTGATTGCTTGCGCAAAGCCGCGAAAATCTCCGAAATCGGCTTCCAGGCGATATTGGACAATATCAAAATCGGGATGAGTGAGGTAGAACTCTGTGGCATCGCCACAGCCGCAATGCTGGCTAACGGCGCGGAAGCCACCGGCTATCCCATCTGGTGCTGCAGCGGACCGAATTCAAACCAGGCCATCAGCCGACCATCGCTGCGCAAAATCCAGCAAAGCGAGATCATCCACTTCAGTATCGGAGCTAAATGCGAGGGCTACAGCGCCAGCATTGGCCGTCCCGTGGTCCTCGGGCGTTGCCCAGAGAATATCCGCCGCCTGATGCAAGTCGGTTTGGATGCCAGCAACCTGACCTTCGAACTGATGCAAGCTGGAGAAATATCCGGCCAGGTAGCCCAGAAAATCCACGCTTATGTCAAGCAGCAAGGCTACGGGCACGCCCTGCTCTATGGCCCAGCCCACGGCTGCGGGCAAATGGAATGCGAATATCCGTTCCTGGAAACATCGTCGACTTACCGCTTGGAAGAAAATATGGCCTTTATGGCTGATATGTTCCTCTACGAAAATGGTATGGGATTGCGTTGGGAAGATGGCCTCATTGTCCGCCAAGGACCAGCCGAACAACTCTCTTCTATTGCCCGAAAACTCTTAATCCTCGACTAATGGAGGTCTGGAAAATGGCTCGTAAAGTAAAATATGGTATCATCGGAACTGGCGCAATTGCCAATTTACACGCTGAAGCGTTAACTCAAATAGATAATGCCGAGCTATTTATGGTTTATGACAGCGTGCCAGACCGCGCCCGGGAATTCGCGGCCAAGCATAACTGCCAGCACGCTGCCACCTTGGAAGAACTGCTGGCATCTGAAGTAGAGGCAGTCACCATCGCCACACCCAGCGGACTGCACGCCCAATGCGCCATCCCAGCAGCCTGCGCCGGCAAGCATATCCTGTGTGAGAAGCCACTGGAAATAACAGTCAGTAAAACTAACGACTTAATTCGCGCCTGCGAAAGCCACAATGTCCGGCTCTCAGCCGTGTTCCAGTCACGCTTCAGCACTGCCGTGCAGAAAATCAAGCAAGCGGTTGACCAAGGCCGCTTCGGCCAGCACGTGCTGGCTAGCGCCAGTGTGCGCTGGTATCGCACCCCGGAATATTATGCCAATGCCGGCTGGCGCGGCACCTGGCGCCTGGATGGCGGCGGCGCCTTGATGAACCAAGGCATCCACACGGTTGACCTGTTGCTCTACTTCAATGGCGATCCACGCGAAGTCACTGGCCGCTTTACTCGTATCAAACACAAGGGCATCGAAGTCGAAGACACGGTCGTAGCTATGGTGCAATTCAAAAATGGCTCGCTGGGGACCGTCGAGGCCAGCACCGCCTGCGCACCGGGCTTCCCTCGCCGAGTCGAATTATCGGGCACCGATGGCAGTATTGTGCTCGAAGGCGACCGCATTGTCCGCTGGTCATTCGTGAATGAACGCCCGGAAGACGAGGAAGTCCGCCAGCTCTACAGCAAGAGCGATGGCATTCAAGGTGGAGCCACCGACCCTATGGCCATCAGCTATGAGGGCCATAGGCGGCAAATGCAAGAACTCACCGATGCCATCCAAGGGGGAAGCCACTTGACCGCCCCCGGCTCTGAGGGCAAACGCGCCGTGGAACTGATCTGCGCTGTCTATGAATCAGCCCGCACTGGGACATCCATAAGCTTCCTCTGATTGAGTTAATGTCTGCCCGGTCTGGCTAGAGCATAACTGCCACCAGGCCGGAGAAGTGCAACCGACTCGCAATGCAAATTATATTTTCTGTCGTCGGGCGGCAAGAATAACCTCGGCCGCCTTCAGTCAAGTAATATTACGAACGAAATACTGCTGCCTTAGTTCAAAATCACATCTGCGGCAAAAGGCTGATATGTGCGACGTTGATGATTGATACTAATCACAATCATCCGAACTGTCTGGCCGCTATGGCTGCCCGCCAATAACTTGGCCAAGGCATCTAGGTTGGCAACTTTCTCTCCAGAGAATTCCACGATGATATCACCGCGTTTCAAGATATCACGCCAGAGATTCTTCTGCATCGAAAAAAATTCTTGTGGTATAAGTTCACTAATCGCCAGCCCCTCCAACTCATCTGGCAAGCCCATCGCCTGCCGTAAGGCCGGCGTGAGCCGTTGTAACGTCAGCCCCAAGCGAGTGCGAACCAGCAGCTCTGGCGGCATCGGACTCGCCTGGACCTTGATTTGCTGCCCGCTCGCCAAAGTGAATTCAACCTTGTCGTTGGCCTCGACGCCCCAGATCGCCCGACCTAAATCCATCAGCCTGGTGACACGCTGCCCATTGATCCCGATTACCTCATCGCCAGCCTTCAGCCCAGCCTGCAGCAACGGACTGCCATCCAACAACTCCGGCAGGAATATCCCGGAATTCGGCCCCAGAGTTAGCAACTCGCCAGGATGGAAGCCAAAATAGGCGTTGCTAAAATGCGTCGGCCGCAGCCAATAACTGAGAAAACGCTCAATCCTGGACAGCGGGATGGCAAAACCGATGCCTTGCGCATCCTGCCGAATAGCTAAATTAATGCCGATTAAATCGCCATCCAAGTTGATCAACGGGCCACCGCTGTTGCCGGGGTTGATGGCTGCATCTGTCTGGATGATGTCAGAAAAGGAAATCTCGCCCTCGCTAAAACTGCGATTAAAAGCACTGAGCACGCCCAACGACACACTATGCTCCAGACCAAAGGGATTGCCAATGCTGACAACCGTCTCGCCCAACAGCAAATCGCCAGATTGAGCAAAATTCGCGGCCGAGAGGGCATTCTCGCCCTTGAATTCGCCCGTCAGACGCAACAGGCAGAGGTCATTAGGTTGATCATAGCCGACCAGCACCGCTGGATAAGATTTGCCATTATACAACCGCACTTCGATGTTCCCAGCGCGCTGCACAACGTGGAAGTTGGTGAGCACTAAACCGTGGTCGTCAACCAATACACCACTGCCTAAGGGGAAAAATTTCTTGATTACTTCCTGACTCTGATGGTGCGGATCAAAGAACTGATTGAAGAACAGATCGAACGGGTCATTGACTCGCAGGCGCTGCTCGGTCCCGATGTTGACAACCCAAGGCAAAGCCTTGCTCACAGCCTTGACCGCCGGAGTAACCCGAGCCGAAGAGACATTGCTCAACTCATTCGGAGACGATGCGATTAAAGTTAAAGACAGCAAGAATCCTAAGCATTCCAAAATGTTATAGGCGAAATTTGTTTTTTGGGTTTGGCTAATCATCTTATACCGTGAAGTTGGTGGTGAATAAATTTTCAGAGGAATCATTTATCTAAAACAAGGTCTTTATTAGCAGTTGTTTAGGTGTGTGTCATTCTCACTCGCGCCGTTGGCCGCAACCGGCGCCCAAGCAGAAGGAATACCGCAATGTGTATGCCGACTAACTCAGGGAAACAACCAGACCGGAATGCCTACAAATGTAAAAGCCCAAACGGACATTG
>CAZUCG010000010.1:0-15921 GCA_964619145.1 uncultured Lentisphaeraceae bacterium
TCACAGGATCAGGTTGCGAAATATGTAGGAATTTCGCCCGGTTATATGTCGGAATTAGAGAGCGGAAAGAAGGATAATCCTACCCCGGAACTGGTGGAAAAATTCGCAGAATATTTCCACATTCATCCAACTTATTTTTACTTGGACGATGCTTATACGATGCAACAAATAATAGAAGGTTTACCAGGGATACCAGAAGAAATAAAGGAGTTTTTGCAGGACGAAGACTCGATCAAGTGGTTAGTCTTAACAGAAAAAGCAAAATCGGACGGAGTGCCGTTGGAGGTTTTAAATAAATTGGTAGATGCAGCCAGAGAAATACAAAACAATAAAGCCCGTGCTTAGAACTAAATTAAAAGCGGGCTCTATTGCGGTACTATTGACCACACATAACTATGGAAAATTCTACTAGATAATTGGGGTCAACGACAAAAAACCCAGATGCAACCTGCATCCACTTCACGATACCCTCTAAATCTAAAATGTAGTATTTCATTAACATCCCTCCTGTATTTTACAAAATTTGCCGAGTTTTGTTTTATGTTACCATACAAATTAGGACCATGGAGGCTTTTATATGGGAGTTAGAAAAAAAGGGAAGGGCTGGGAGATTACTGTTGAGGCCGGCAAGGACCCCTTTACTCATAAAAGAAAGCAAAAGTCTTCCATGTTTTATGGAACCGAGCGTGCCGCCAGACAGGAAGAGAAACGATTAAAATATGAGCAAAAAAAGAAGACTACAGTCGATTCCAGTATGTCTATGGAGAGATACCTGGAAATGTGGTTAGAAAGAACAAAGCCCAGCCGGAAATATAAAACGCACAGCAGCTATGAAGGGGAGTGCCGTCGTCATATTATCCCGTTTTTGGGCAAAAAAAGATTGGACAAACTTACTCCTTTACATATACAAGAATATTATGATTATCTGAAACATCAATCTGATGAAAAGCGGCTGTCAAACACCACTATAATATATCACCACCGAATACTCAGATCAGCCCTTAATCAGGCCTGTAAGTGGAAACTGCTGAACGAAAATCCGGTATACGGGGCAATTCCTCCTAAAAAAAAGAAATACGAACCCACTCTTGTCTCTGATCTAGAAGCAGAACAAATACTAGACCTGCTAGAAGGAGATCCACGGCGCATGTCGGTTGTATTAACTATTTTTACGGGCATGAGGCGTGGAGAAACGTGTGCGGTTAATTGGACGAATATGAATGATGCTGCGAACGTAATTCAGGTCCTATATAGCATGGGAAGAGTCAAGGGCGAAGGATTAAAAATAGATGACACCAAGACCGGCAAAGGCAGATTGCTGCCTGTTTCTCCGCGCTTAAAAGCGGAGCTAATTAAGCAGAAAGAATGGCAAGAGAAAAACAAAAAAGCCTATGACAATGCTTATAACGATGAGGGGCTAATCGTCTGCTGGGAAGACGGCCGGCGGATGGACCCGGACCAAGTTACCAAAAAGTATAACTGGGCATTGGACAAGCTAGGCATATCCAAAAAAACCAGATTGCACGACCTGAGACACTCCCACGGAACGTGGTTGCTGGAAGATGGGGCTAATATGAAGGAAGTCCAAGAACAATTGGGGCATGATAGCGTCGTCACTACAGGCGATATTTACCTGAACCCCAATATAGAAAGCCGTAGGCGGCAGGTGGATAAAATTGACAAGAGATTTACGCCGCTAGAAAAGAAGAAAAGAAAAAGGGGCAAGTATATAATCAAGGAAAAGAGGAAAAAGAAGAAGAAGAATTTCAAAGCTATTCGGTAATGGCTTCTCACGTTTTTCTCACATTTTTATAGATCAAGGTGAGAAACTATAATTCATGATATGGCTAGATATAAAAAGAAGAACGGGTCAAAGTGGCTGATATCGTTCACCATATGGCCTTTTGAATAGTTTTGGATTCATGTTAAAAAGCAATATAGAAACCAGAACGAATGACTCTTAATCAGAAGGTTGAAGGTTCGATTCCTTCATGGCCCACCATAGCAATCAACGGCCCCTCTAAGTCGGAGGGGCTTTTACGTGAGAAGGTATTTTTCTCCCCTCGGACCCAATCTCACATTTTTCTCACATAATCCGCCAAAATGAATCATATCCTGTAGCGTATGTACGTTATAAGGAGGTGATTTTTTGTCCCGCAAAAAAGAAGAGAATCCCTTCACTGAGGCAATAGCCAGCCTATCCTATTTAACCAGGCACCGAGCCGGAATCAGACTGCCCGGAAAACAGTTAGACCAGATCAGGATAGGCAAGAAAACGATCTACCTCAATAATCAGATCCCCGCGCTGCTGCAAGATACCTTTGCGAATTTAGGCTACGAACAAAAAGACGGAACCAAGCCGGTACTAGCCGCGAAGCGAAAAACAGATTACGGCTGGCACCTTATCTGGCAGCTCCCCCCGGGAGTGAGCTTCCGGCAGGTCCGGAATCAGGCAGAATACTTTGAAGATGCAGTTAATTCGTGGATAGAACTCGAATGGAAATCCGGCAAGCTGCACATGAACGTCCAGGTGGGCGAACTCCCGGAGAGCAGTCCCTATGAATTTGATCTCACGCACTTTTCTCACATGGAACTGCCGGTGCCCGTCGGGCACTCCCGCACCGGACTCGTAGTGTTCGACCTGGTTGACAGCCCTCACATGCTCGTAGGAGGCTCCACCGGATACGGCAAAACCAATGCACTGCGCTGCATCATTCATTCACTCCTGCCCCGGGCCCACATCATTATAATCGACTTGAAGCAGTTAGATTTTCACTATCTGGAAAGCCATTGCCTGATTGCCTACACAGAACTAGAAGCCCTGGCCATCCTGGAAGCACTCAACTCAGAATTTGACCGTCGGATACAAATATTAAAAAAGCACCGGGTAACAAAGGTCCAGGAATGTCAGGAGAACCTACCCTATATTATCCTTATCGTCGATGAAATGGCTGAACTGAAAAACAAAGACGCCCATTATATTCTGGACCGTCTCACTCGCTTAGCACGGGCCGCAGGTATCAGCATCATAGTCGGCAGCCAGCGAACCAGTACGCAAGTCATCTCCGGCGACATGCGCGCCAACTTCGTAGCACGGCTTTGTTACAAGGTCCCTTCCCCCGCAGACTCCCGAGTAATCATGGGAGAGGACTGCGGCAAAGCCGGAGAACTGCCGCCAATCAAAGGGCGCTGCATATTCAGATTCGGAGCATTGGACCAGGAGCTGCAAACGCAGGTATTGCCCGTCAAAAAAGGAGAAAAGTTGATCCGGGAAATAGAAGGGAGGACGTGGAATGTCAATGTTAAGCCAAAATCCGAAGTCAAAAGGCTTGAGCCGAGATAGGAAGATTCTCCAGACCATAGAGGAATATCGCGCCCTGGACCAGCAGCAGGTGCAAGCACTTCTGTTCAACAATATGCAATATGGAAAGAGAAAATCACAGGAAAGGCTACTGAAGTTGCACCGCGCAGGCAAACTAAGCAGAACCAGGACCGGTGACAATCCGTATATCTATTATCTGGATGATAAGCCCGGGATGCTGCAACACCTTATCGACGTAAACTGGTTTCGGATATGGCTCCAAACGATTCTTCCATCTTGGGACCGAGTACACTCCTGGCAGTATGAACAAGATTACAAGGTTCTTCGGGCAGATGGATTCGCGGCCATAAAAAACGGCATGTCGGGCAGCTTTCGCTTCCTGTTTCTGGAGATGGACCGGGGGACTAATCAATTTGACAAGATTGAAAGATATAACAAGCTGTATAGCACCAGCAAGTACAGCAGCGCGTGGTGGGTGCGCCTCACAGAGCGTTTCCCGGTCATCCAGGTAGTAACACTCACGGAAGGTCGCAAACGGCTCATACAGAGCAAACTAGAAGCCGAAAATATTTGCAACCTGGAATTTAAAGTAAGATTGCTGGACGACTTGAAAAAGGAGGTCGTAGAATCATGTCTCAAACCGTCAGCGATGGAGTAAAGCAGTTTTTCTATGATGCTGGCAAGGGCGCTTACGAAACACTGGACTCTGACAGAACAGTCAAAGAGAATGCCCTGGACTTTGTTGACCAGACCAAAGAAGGGATAATGGAGCTCACCTTTGAGCCGGAAGTATTGGAATTTCTGGACCATCTAAACGGATTTTTTGAGATAGATTGGGGAAGTCTGATTACTCAGGTCTTGCTAATAGGTGCCCTAGGTGGATGTGCTTACTTCGCTGCATCAGCCATTTTTGATCAGAGCATAGGTAAGATGATAAAACTCGTGACTATAGTCTGCTGCATCCAAGCGGTAGTTACTGGCGTTTTAGAATAAGGAGGTGTAACCCATGATAACATTGGGGGGGATAGCCGCGCAGACCTTTTCGTCCGGTGGAGCAGGATCAGCCATTGTGCAGCTCGTGTGTCTCGCAGCGTTCGGCAGTCTCAGCACCTATGTAGCCAGCGCATTGGGCCAGGGGCAGATTGCCAGCATGATTAAATTAGTAACCGTGTTCTGTTGCATATCGACTGTAGTAGGAGTGGTCTGGAGTGCTATTAGTCAGATAGCCGGAGCTTTTGGAGTAGGATTGTAATATATTGCAACCCTTATTGTAATATATGTTAATAACGGGTAGATAAAGCCAGTCTTATTTTCAAAACCAGCCATTTATTTTAATAAGGGAACCATACGCCGGGCCATACGTTGGCCCCGGTTTTTTCTTTTTATCGGTACCTACGTATATACGCAAGGTATGCTTGGTCACGCACTATTCAGTTTGTCCATGTGCCAATTTATCGGGAAAAATTCCAGGAGTAAAAGGGGAAGGGAAATTTGTGACCGACTCCTTTTAGCGCGCTGGGCCATCAGCGCGCCAGGGGACTAAAAGGGGGCGATGCGCCCCCTACCCGTCTATCGTCTTTTTGCCCACGTCATAGATCCCACAAGCAGACAGTCCTACAACAACACCCACAAGAGCACCGCCCAAGAGTGGTTGTTCACCTTCTAATGCCATCAATAGGCCAAACAAAACACCCAGAAATAACGAGACTCCAGGAGCAAACTTAGACGGCAATCCGGCTTCTCGGGAGACCTTAACCAATCCAATTACCAATGCTACAATAGGAACGCCATAAACCAAGTACTGCGAAACGTCCATCACAAACCACCCTATCTTTCAATCTTTACCGTTCTATTCTTCGCATCCCAACTCACCTTAAAGCCCAATGCCTCTGCTAAGTCTCTTACCGGAGTATAAGTCTTGTCTCCGCTGCCCAGGTTCAATATTGGCCCATAGACCGTCTTGCCATCTGGCAAGACGATTGGTACCGTGTTTAATTTCAAATCAGCAAATAGTCTCTGCCACGGGAATTTAGGCCCAGGGCAGTTTGGTCTGTTAACTGAATCAATGCGATAATGGCCAATAATGTGATCACCATCTACTGGAATACTATATTTCTGTATAAGTTGCTTATGTAGCCACAGAGTAGCCTGATACTGAGCCTCGGTCAGTTCTCCACCGCCTAAGTTTTCATGTTCAATGCCTATCGTATACCGATTCGGGTTTGTTCCATCGTACAGCTTCCAGTTAGGCTTGTTGACCTGGCCAGCATGGAATGATGCATCTTCATCCTTAACCATTTGAAATATGAGCCCAGAGCGCGTAACCAGGTACTGAGCGCTTGCCTTCGATACTGGGTTCTGCATCCAGGTCAAGCACCCCGGGTATGATCCGGCCGTAATATGATCAACTATGGCTATTATCTTCTTCCCGTTCCTGCCCTGCCAGAAGTTCGGGCTTGCTGCCCATTGAATATTCATTAATTTCACCCACTTCCATTTTACGGACTATATCCTTGTTCACATCAAACCAGTTACTCCACTTACCCAGTTCCTTCAACGTGTATTGTCCCGAATAAAGCAGATGCCCCATGTCTGGAAAGCACTTTCGTAATGCAGAGAGTGTGCAGTCAGCGACATACGCCATCACAATGGCCCAGCCTGGTCTGATTCAGGAGTCGAAATTACATCTTCAACATCATCGGTGCTTCCACCCAAGCCGAAGGTGGAAGCCATGCCGGATATTGCACTCGGAATAAGTCCTATCATCTTGAACTGCTTCTTCAGTAAAGGGGACCCACCGGCAATAATGGCGCCGGTGAGAACCCATCCCATTTCCTGATCTCGCCATTGGAACCCCAACAAAGTAAAAAGGTCAAAGTGCCCTTCCCAGCAGATAAATGACCCCATGCTTACTAGCAATATGTATGCAATCGAGTGTTCAAGTTGGTCGGGCAATAAGGGGACTCTCTTCATCGCACACTGCAACGCTACAAGAACTCCATCCACAGCTATGGCCAATGTTGCGATAGCTATAAAAGCGAAAAAGATTGCACTTGCGCTCATAGTGAACATGAGTTTAATCCCCCAGTCTTTGCACATACCAAACAAAAAAACCTAAGAAAACTAAAAACACTGTGCCCCCGGCAGCTAAAAGTTTCCACATACAAGTTTTAAGAAAGTTAACCAAGTCGCCTATCTTATCCGATAAACTATCAAGTTTTTTGCACAACATATCAATTTTTTCGTTCTGAGCTGCATTCTGGATCTCCAATGTCCTGATTCTGCCTGAGTGATTATTAAGTCGCTTTTCAGTTCTCTCTTCAAAATCCAATTTCAACACCCCCACAAGTTAGATAAGGACCGCCCTCCTTTCTACAGTTCCATGCGACTTTCTCCGTAGAACCTTCTCACCCGGTTAATCATCAGTTCATCATAATGCTTGATCCTGTCTTGCTTCTCTTTATCTGTATAGCGATCAGAGTTCGTAATCTCTCGTTGTTTCCTCCGGTACCCGCTGAGTTCGCGGGACAATTTCCCCATAGCATCCAGATTCCTGAGCAACTTCTTGTCTTCCTCTTTAATCACCCCTCCCGATTCTTTTCGTGCCTCTATAGACTGAGCTTTCTCGTAATCATCATAGAACCTATCAATACTGGCCGCAGAGCTTGCAGACAATGGTGCCGCCGCAAACGATCTTAGACCAGGTATTGCACTTAAATCACCCTCCCGCTTAGGAGGCCTTTCAATGACGCCCGTGTAGTCCAGGAACGCCTCTCCTACGTCCTTGACATTGCGCCCCAGCGTCCCGGTGTAGGCAAATAGAGCATGATCCACCTTGTACGGAGATACGCCCGTCAACTTACCTACCCCTTTTGCCAGCGTGGATGTATTCGGACCGTATTCCAGGTGCTTAGCCCCTTCCGGTTGCTCCGCGTATGCCGGGACAACCGGAGCCCCGGTATATTCTTTCTTGTTGCCGTATAGTTCCATTATAGGAAGAATAATATTAGGGATTAAGCCCGAAGGGAAAAGCATATCCTTATCAGGAATCAAATCTAAAAGCATTTGTCTGTTTATCAAGTCACCTAATTCGCGGAAAGCATTCGGGTCCTTGTCAACTATCCACTGCATAAATCTTTCTGGGATAGTGCCAAATATAATGCCCAATTCAAAAGGCTTCGGTATGCGGATAAAACTATTTCCATTGTTGTATGGAACAAGCCAGAATAGGTCCTTCTCCCATTGCGGCCGTTCCTTGTATTTCTCGTTGTCATGGTTCATTGCGAAAAGCAGCAAAGTAGGCAAGGTAATTGATAAAATTCCCTTATACGTTACTCGCATTGCCTTTTTGGGGTCCTTTAATTCTCGAAGCAGTTTATCCATCGCCCCCAATTGAGCATTAAAGAAAGCATTGACCCTATTCAACTCCCTGCCGCCCCATCCTGCCTGAGAGTAGTCTTGAGGGGTGTCCCTGGCTATCAGTGCAGCTTCTTGCATGCTTCCTCCTGATTCTCTAACGCGCGAGAAAACTGGAACCCTAGTTGCTTCTTCTGTGACCTCGGACATAGAGCGTAAAGTGTCAATAGGATGCAGAACTATTTCCTCAGCAGCAGATGACATAAACCTTAATAGTTCTTTTTTGTTTGTTATCATATCCTTGTCTACTTGCTTCATTCGATTTTTTAACATTTTCCGCAAGTCACCCTGCAGGTAGTTGCGGTCCACCGAAACAAAGGAACCATGCGCTGCCCCGGAAGCGTAATACTGCCAGTACAAATCATCTTTCTTAATTACCCGAGCAAATCCCCTCAACGTATCAACAAATGGCAAATAACCATGATTAGTGTAAATAAAGGCTGCAAAAGGGTCGCGTATTGGATTTTTCACCATAAAATCAAGGGCTAATGTTGCACCTGCTCGGAGCAGTTTTGTTGGATATGACATTAACTTAACCAAGATATTACTTCCTTGTGTGTCTAAAAACAGCAACGATCTGTACAGTTCTTTATCCACCTGATAAAATTGTCGCTTGCCCTTCCGATAGACCACCAGGATATTGTCCTGCCTGGGCGCATTATAGTTTGGCCGGAAGATGGTAGCCAGGTTATCCAGGTCTATCCCATTCGTATCCACCCCGGACTCCTGCAGCACCCTCTCTATTTCATCCAAAGTGAAGGTGGTCCCATGCATCGGCGCTGCAACCTTTTCAACCCACTTGCCGCTGTTCTCTGGAAATCTCTCGGCCATCTCAACCAATTTTTTACCTACATTGTTCCGAGTGGCTACATTGGTAATAACATAAGTATTTTTGATGATACTCTCAATCGGATCAATAATTGTCCGCGTGGACCCTTTCAGCCGTTTGATCGGCGTACTCAGATTAGCAAACTTCTTGCCCTGGAAGTTAAGGTTGCCTTCACTGTCCTCCATTAATCTGTAGAACGGAATATAATACTGATTGTTCTCCCGCATGCCATCCTTGGCCGCCCGGGTCATCATTTCCGCTTCAACTAACTGCTCCAGTACATTATCCTGGAACTCGATGACATCCTGGAAGAGTTTTTCAAACTCCCCAAGTTTCTTGTCGCCCAACTCCGCCTGCAGTTCTTCCAGGCATCTATCGACTATCTCCTGCTCGATACCCGTTTCGAGTCCACGTCCGTGCAGTTCATTGGCCCTCAGGCACACGATGTAAGCCCTGAAATCATCCAGACTGCCGTCTATCTCCGCCCGGCCCAGTATCGCGTCCAATGAGTCACCTATCTTGTTTCCGTCCGAATCGAACTGCCCACCGAACAACCTGGCATACGCTTTTCCCGTCCAACCTCGTGCCAAACGCACCGCCGAGTAGATGTTGTCCTGTTCTGCTATAGGCCCCCCCCCGGTCATTTCCGTTTGTACCCGGCTTAATATTTGTGTGTCGTTCACACAAAAAGCATATATCCGGTCAAGGGTTATCGGACGCTTGGCCGGTTTCTGATCTATTGACAAACTACCCAGTACCGTGGCCTTGGCCGGTTGTTCCAACCATTCCCTTATCATTGTCTGCGCCCCGACTAGAATCTCATCTATCTCCGGGTTCGCGTCCATGATCCCCTCGAAGTGCATATAATAGTTCGGCGCCAATGACCGGGCCTTATCCGGATCAGTAAGGTAGTATCTGATAAACTGAGCTACTCCCTCTGCCCGCAGTCCACCTTTGTTACTTCCTTTGCAGGCTTCCATTTCCAGATCATACTTAGACGGACCTCGCAACCCTATCTCCTGATCCAGGAAATGCCCTACCTCGTGACAGGCAACACCAATATCCTCAGCAAATTTAAGCCTTATCACGTTGACAGTCTGCTTGAATATGCCCTGTGCCCCGGGCCTCCTGTACCTCCCGGTCCGAATGGGTACGTTCAGTTTATCTTCCAGGTACTGAATTATTTCTACCTTCTTCGCTCCGGTCACTTCCTTGGTCTTCTTGCCCGTGGACTTCTTGACCATCTTCTTAAACCCGGTATATTTGAAGGGCACCTTTTCTTCGCCTCCGGTACTCGCCCGCGTTTTACCCGTGTATTTAAGTTTTGCAGCCGGGCCAGAGCTTGCTTGAACGGAACTACTATCACTTTCCACTATCTCAGTCACCGGCCGGTATTGGATTATCCTTCCTATAATATCCGCTGCGCCCTCGCCCCACGGAACAAAGAACCGGGTTTTGGACCCTATGATCTCGGTGAATACTCCAGCCTGTCTAAGCTCTTGCCCGTATCTCCACATATCATCCCCGAGCAACTCTATCCTTGATTGGTTGGCAATTCGTCTTCGGGCAATTCTCCATCCATTCGCAAGGTAGACGGTCGCTCCGTTCTGCATTATGCTGTCCGCAACGCCCTTGGGAGTAATGTTGCCCGACTGCACCTCCGCCCCCAGCCTTCTAAGAGTGGCCTGCAGCGCCTGCCCTGGAATGACCCTGCCTAAGATCACGTCACCCGAATCCAACTGTATCCGCAGAACCTTGACCTGCCCGCTTGGAAGCCTATCCCATATAGGCAGCAGCGCCCCGGTTATGACGTGCAGCTTCTGCTTTCTGAACTCAGGTGCTTTTTCCAGTGCTTCATCCCACATGGCTTCAATTTCTATATTAGATTGATTCATTTTCTTCCATTGACTATTATTGAAGTCCGTTTCACTCATATATGTCCGCTGCGCATCCGTCTGCCCCATGAGCAAATACTTGGTTTCTACCCGACCACTTGCAGAGGTTTCTGTCCCACGGGAGCGCACCACAACCACCCTGCCGCTTTGCTCATTCCTGTAGTACCCCATGAACCCAGGCAGTCCTTTGGTTAAATCAAAAGGTACCTTTCGGGTCTTATGCTTGGCTTCCAGCTCGCAGTAGTATGTTTCTGCGTTAGATGCCGGGTCGGTATATACCACCTGCTGAGTGACCAGCGACACGCCATCCGCCTTTAAGTTCTCCATCCCCTGGTCCAGAGAACCGTTTTGAATGGCTATTTCCGTGAACATTTCTAGTCTTTCCCAGAAAGCGTCAAAGACCTTGTTCTGCAGTCCCGATTCCAGCGACATGATGCGATTGAGGAAGTTGGTTACGTCCCTTATTTGTGGTGCGGTAGAAGCATCGTGCAACCCGCCCCACTGATCCAGAAGGTTCTTTTCCAGCCCCATCTTGGTGAGTACGTCCATCTTTGCAAGCCCATCTATGTTGCCGTTGCATAAGTCCTGATAAAAGCTCTGCAGTGCGTCAGACGCCAACGGCCCCTCCAAGTTATCCTCGGGTCTGAATATACCCTGACTGCCGGTTTGTCTCTGTCCTTTAGTCAGTGCGCCCAACTGATCTAACCTTCTGGCTACTGAGGATATAAACCGTTTGTGTCCCTTCAGGTCTGTCGTGACTAAAACATAATGCGGTTGATTGGCTTCGTTGGACCTATGTGTCCGCCCGAACCCCTGAACGGCGACCTCTGCTCTCCATCCGGCCTGTATCAGATAATGTATTCTGCGTCTTTGGTTCTTGGCCCGCAGGTCGGAATGGTAACTTCTGCCGGTTCCTCCCGCCTCGGAGAACACAAGTATCTGCTTTTCGTCGTTCATAAATGCCTGCGCTTCAGTTTCTTTCGCATTAGCACTAATTTTCTCTATCTTAGCCTCCACCCTGCCGGTATCATCGTTGTATGCCCGAACTACTCTCCGTTTCCTGCCCGTTACCTCGGCGACGTTGTCAGTTCCAAATTCATTGAATATGATTTCCATAGGACCGTCAGGCACCTTCATTGCACCAATCTTGGCAAGCAGTTCATCCCTCATAGCAACTGCCTCCTGGTTGAGAACGGGATTGCCCTCACTGTCAAACACGGGCCTTGACTGCTCGTTGCCGTTTTCGTCCGTGTATGGTTCGTACTGCTGAACAGGAAAACTTTTCAATATGTAATTCATCAAGGCTTCACGCGGGGTCATGTCCAGGTCGTCTAGTTCCTCGCCCTCTTCCATGCGAGCAATAGCCCTGTTCTGAGCTGCCTCGTTGGTATTGACTAACTGCAGTACAACGGCATTGCCATCCGCTATGTCCTTTTTCATCTGTTCGATCACGGACGGCATCTGCATGGAAGTAAGTATCTGGTTGTAAAATCTTTGCTGCGCTCCCCAGAACTGTGCCAGCGCATTGCCGCGTTTCCTGCCATTGGCCACCTGCCCCGTTTCCTCTAAAGCATCGTTGATATTTTGCAGGACTGTTTGCCATCCGTAGGCCATGTTGTCATATATCTCAACCTGTTCGGGAGTCAGTTTATGTTCTATATTCCCATAAGTAACTCCGTCATAACTCAGACTTCTTGCCAGGTATTTGCCCATGGCTTTCATGTCACGCGCGACCAATTCCATAGCCGCCAATCCACCGGCTTTTATTTTGCCTATAAAATCCTGCTTATTAGCAAATGCGGTACCGGTGCCCCATAGACCCAACCTGTCCGCAAAAGCCAGGTTTTCAACCTCGGTGGCGCCTGTGGCCGATGAATATACCAGTCTTGCCTTGGGCAGCATCTTTTGTAATTGAACGCCCGCTTTTCCTCTATCGGAGGCTTTCTTTTTACCTCTCTTGCCCTGCGTATCCTGACTGTTTTGTATTTGATGGACTTCATCCATGGCTATTACACCATCAAAGTCTTCACCCAGCCAATCGACCAACTGCTCTAAACGGGTTTGTTTATTGGCATCCTTACGCCTTATTGTCCCGTCCGGATCAACGTCTGCAATATTGGACCCTAAAGTGTCATAGGTAGTAAATAGGATGCCGGCCTTTTGTTGAATGCTGGCAGATAAAGTGCTCTTATTTTGCAGGAATATAGTAGAAGCATCGCCGCCAATTGCCTCAAACTCTCCCCTAGCATCTGTCAACAATTCCTTGTTTTTAGAAATCCATACCGCCTTGGTCCTCCCCTGGCGCATGTTATCCATAATAATAGCGCCTATTTCCCTCGCTTTTCCAACTCCAGTACCATCCCCAATAAAGTAGCCCATGCGGGTACCGTCGGGCAGCATCTGCGCGTGTGCTTGCCCTGCGTACACAGTCGTTTCAAGTTGTGCAATTGAAAGTTTTCCCTCGGAAATGACTTCTTTGGGCAGGTTAGGATTGTAAACGGGGTCAGGAGGTTCAACTGCATCCATGGCAGCACTTTGAACCAATTTCCCCGGGTGGGGCTTGGCTCCTTTGATCCTTAATTTTTGAGGTTCGTATTCGGAGTAAATAGACTCAGTTAACTCCTTGGATTTCCTTTTCTTTTTAGTTTCACTGGATGTCTCGATCTCTGATTCTACTGCTCCAGTACGGGGTCCGGCGTCTGACTGGCTACCAGGCTCCTGTCCAGTGCTTCCGTCAGCATCAGTGCCGCTTCCTCGGGGTCCTTGGTCTTGGCTAGAATCTTCGGGTCTACCCACGTCTCCTGCGGGTTCCCCTCGTCCGGTCCCTGCTTCAGCAGGAGGTCCATTGCCCTCTGCGGGTCGTGCTCCAGCATCAACTTCTGCGCTACTCCCAGCAGGAGGTCCTTCTTCGCCCGTGACTCCTTCCCGTTGTCCAGGCAGCGCACCTCCCCGGACTCCAGTCCCCACACCAGTAGTTGATATAGGTGGAGCAGTGACGGGTCGGGTTGCACCTTGGCCCGTTTCAGGAGCGCGGCCGCCTTCTGGTTTATTGGTGACTTGTTCAGTTCCTGTATTTTCTCGTGGTCCTGATAACTCTGGTCGGTCATTTCGTATCGCCTCCAATCTCGGCAATATATTTTCCAAGTTCATGTACGTCCCGGTGATCGGGTTCGCGGTAGTCGGCCCGGTCTTATCTATTACTATGATCCGCACCCCAAAAGTAGTGCCGTACTTCTTATAATTCTTCCCGTCGATACCAATATTAGCCCGGACATTGTACTTTTCCTTGGTCTTGGCCCAGTATTTGCTAAACGACGGAGCATCGTCGGCCATGCCTTGACCTGTTATTATAACCAATCTACCACCATCTGCCAGTCTTTTCAACGCCTGGTCAAGATGCTTTGTAATATTTTGTGAATTAGTTTTGCCCTGCATCCTTCCTGCGGTTGAACTAAACGGCGGATTCATAATAACTACGGTCGGCTTTACGTCAGCAGGCAGTATGTTATTTATCTGCTCCGCGTTTTCTTTGAATAACTGGTCAAATCCCATTTCTTTAAGTATTTCTGCTCTGCGCTCGGATAGCTCATTGACCACGACCTTGGCCCCTGCCATCTTGCCGTATACGGCGAGGCCACCTATGCCTGCGCTGGGCTCCAATACTGTGTCATTAGTATTTATATTCGCGACCCTGGCTGCAATATAACCAATGGCCGGTGGGGTACTGAACTGTTGAAACTCTACCTGTTCTTCTGACCTATTGGTTTGAGTCGGCAGAAGATCCTGCATATCCAGAAGCAATTGAATGTCAGAAGCAGTATCTTCTATAGTAGTCCGGTTGGGGTCTACTGGCTTATGCTGCAAAAGGTACTGATTGACGCCCAACTCAACTGCATCGTAAATATCCTTCGAAGTATACTGCCCCTCGGACATTTTGGAGCCATAGGCTTCCTCGGCAATACCCGGCAGTTCCCGGAAGGATATGGGGGTGTTGGTCGCAAGCCTCCCTATGACCACCCGGGCTATCTTGCTTGCCGGGGAGTCGTCGGGTTTCTTTGTTAGATCAGGATAGTCTGCCAGTACATGCTCCGGAACAGGCTTCCCGTCTTTTAACGCCTGTTTTACTAAAATGTTGTGCGCTAAATTCGTGTTTTTAATCTCAGAACTCGCAAGGTAATTGCCTGTTTTGTTTTTTGCTTCCAGTTGTCTTGAGTCTAAATACTCTCCCTTGGTCATCTGCCATGGTTCTTTCCGCTTCTCTTCTTTCTTGGCCACCTTATCATATATGTCCTGGATCATACGCTTGCGGCCAGTGTGACTTTCGTGCGATAAGCTGCCAAAATTCTTTAACACATCAGTGTAAATAGTCCCCTTTGCTTGTTCAAAGTATTTTATAAAGATTTGATTTACATAGTTTTTAACCTGAGATTCAATCTCCAATAATGCGTTCTCTTTATCGGAGTTGGCTACAGCATTTTTGACGGCAGTATCATTAACAACATCGTCAATAAGCTCATCAATCAAAGCGTCACGGGTAATCGGTTGTGGCTTGTCGGAGCCCTCTTTATCCTGATATTCCGCCCACTGCTTATATGTCTCCAAAATCGGGTCAGAGCCTTCCTGTTTGACGCTGAATGTCGGCGCTACCCTGCGCTCACCCTTTCTTGGCAAAGGCTCGTAACCCTGACTTCTTACTATTTCCGCAGCCTCTTTGTCACTCAATATCCTTTTTATCTTGATGGAGCCAGTTATTATCCATTCGCCCGTCATTGCTGGATTAGTCTTAAAGCGATAGCATCCGTCCGTGGGCAACTTTTTGATGTCCGCTTTCGCCTTATTGATCTTACCTGTTTTAATGTTCGTACCATTTTTATCTGCTTCTTCCTGGTAGTCCACATCAGCCGCGACCTCGCACTCGCACCACACATGGTTCGGATTCATAAATTCGATTTTACCACTGTCACCCTTTATTCCGATATGAGTAGCAAGGGGAATATCTCCAAGATGCCACCCGGGCCGATAGGCCAAATTCCCTAAGCTGGACTTAACTTTTTTGGTCCCGGTTTTTTCATCTACGACCATTTCGCCTTCTGTTGCATCCAACCACTCTCCCCTTGGTACAGTTCTTTTGTTGTCAACAAATAAGGGAAATAATTCGCCAGGATGCTTCGGGTCAATTCGCATCAACTTGTATCCAACAATCGTTTTTTTAGGTGGTTCCTTTTTACGGACATCAAAGGCAGGGGTATTATTGACGTTTGTCGCTTCCTGCTTTACGGCATAGGCATAAGTACCCTCAATATCTGTGGTTAAGTCGGTCATTACCTCTGACCACTTTTCTTCCTTGAATAGTTCTGCCTGTCTCTTGAGTTCTGGCGGAACCTCTTTCCAGACTTGCGTTCTGAAGTAAATGAGAGGATCCAGGACATTTTTAAGCACGCTCTTGAATTTTTCTATAG
>CAZUCG010000011.1:0-2358 GCA_964619145.1 uncultured Lentisphaeraceae bacterium
CAGCACAGCCTTTGCCGAATTTCAAAATGCGTCATATTGGCGCATTCCAGGACGACTCAGTGCAGGTGTTGCCGTATCGACCCATTCCTTGGCAAAGTAGCAAGCAGGAAATTTACTTCACCTCGGTTCAGTCGGCCTTGAGCCAGACTTTTACGATCACGGGGAAAACTGCCGCCACCCAAGCCTACACAGTCCATTGCAATGACAACTTCTTCCAAGTTGAACCGAAAGCTGGAATTCTGGGCAGCAAGCAAGAATTCACCGTGACCCTGCAGCCCGACAAGATGTCTTGGCCACGTCGCTTTAATGGCGCCTTGATTGTGCGCCTCGATGACGGTTATTCAATCCCTGTTAGTGTTTATGCCGATTACCGCGACAGCGACGAGCGCCAGGCTGAAATCTTGCAAGGAGAATTATTACTACCTTTGGACTGGAGTGTTAACCCTGCTGAATTCAGCGGCGAAGTAGAGATTCCCGCAGATGGGTATTATTTCGTGTTTTGTGAGATCGATGAAATGCCGACGCGCCGTTTGCAAATATCAATCGGAGAAGAGCAGTCTGGCAATATGAGAATCGCCAAATTCGACCCCTTGAAACGCTGGGTGTCTAATTCCGGTATTACTCTGCCGAAATTCAACCTCAAGGCCGGCAAGCAAAAAGTGCAAGTGACTCCCTCGGAACCGACCAATATCCGCAGACTGCTTATCACCAGACACCCAGAAAAATTCACCCATTGACGGATGGCTTCAACGGCAAAAATTCCCAGCGGGTGAGCGCGGATGCCTTAGAAAATAGGAAGTCGATTTTTAAGCTCACCGAGCAACGAGTACAATTTAGTCGAGAGAAGATTATGGAATCATTCAGTCACGATTGGCCAGAAGGCCAACAATGGCTTCTGGCAGGGCCGATGGCAAATGCCGAACAGCCGTTTTTTCTGGGCGCAATCCGTGGTCTTTGCTCCGGTCGCCAGCGGAGTTTGGCTGTGCTGCTGTTGGGTTGGTTGACACTATTCTTGCTAGCCGGTCCGTCGGTGGACGCTGCTGACTGGCCCTGCTGGGGATACGACGCCAGTCGGCAGGGCGCGTCGCCGGCCGTGCTGTCTTTGCCAAAACCGCTGTCGCTGCTTTGGCGGCGCGAACTGCCGCCGCCGCAACGCGCTTGGCTTGAACAGAAGGACGATGGCGATAAGTTGGAATTCGATTTGTCCTATTCACCTGTTGTAGCTGGGAAAAAATTATATCTCTCGTCTATGACGGATGACAGTTTGACGGCTTATGACACGGACACTGGCGAGCAACTTTGGCGTTTTTTTGCCGATGCCCCGATGCGTTTGGCTCCGACTGTTTGGGGTGGCAAAGTATATGCTGTTTCCGACGACGGTCGATTGTACTGCTTGGACGCCGATAGTGGTAAGTTACTCTGGAACTATCAGGGTGCTCTGGACTCACACCTGGTGTTGGGTAATCGCCGGGTCATCAGTCTTTGGCCGGCCAGAGGGGCGCCGCTGGTGGCCGATGATACGGTTTTTTTTGCGTCTGGAGTCTGGCCCTTTCTCGGTACCTGTGTGTATGCACTGAATGCAGAGAACGGTCAGGTACGGTGGGTCAACGCTGGTCATTCCACCCAATGGCAGCCCCAGCCCCACGGCGGGGCTTTTGCTTTTTCAGGCCTAGCTCCGCAAGGGTACTTGGCCTTGGCCGGAGACAAGCTTGTAGTCGCTGGCGGTAGATCACTGCCGGCTTTATTTGATCGCCACAACGGCGAACTGTTGTATTACAACGCTCAGGCTAAGCCCGCCGGCGGTTATCGGGTGATGACCGACGCGAAGTACTATTATAACCACGGCTTGCGCTATGCTTTGGCCGACGGCAAATCGGCCGGCAAGGCGGAATTGGAAAATGATTGCGTGGATGAGCTGCGCAACCAAGTCGAGGCACTGCAAGAGCAGTTGGACAGCGAGAGTTTTGAGAGCATTGTGGCCGATGGCAAGCTGTTTGTCAGCACCCGTAGCGGCACGCTGTACTGTTTTGCTCAGGCAACGGCCGCTGCGCCCAAATACCATCGCTGGCAGCCACAGTCTCCAGCCGAATCAAGCGGCGGTGATGCTCTCTTGGCCCGGCAGCTGCTTGAACGACTTGGGGTCAAATCTGGCTGGGCTTTGATTCCCGGCGGGGCAGCTATTGACTTCCTGGATGCGCTGCTGCTTCATTCCGAACTCCAATTAGTCGTCTTGGAACCAGATCCGGAATTGCGTTTGCAACTCCGTCAGCGCTTCAGTGCAGCCGGTTGGTATGGCGAACGCATCGCGTTTATGCCGGGCACTCTGCGTGAAATGCGCTATCCGGAATACATTACTTC
>CAZUCG010000011.1:2458-15599 GCA_964619145.1 uncultured Lentisphaeraceae bacterium
GATGGCACAATCGAAGTGCAGTCGGACGGAGTCGTGTTGGCACGGACGAAGGGCCTGCCCAATGCCGGCCAGTGGACGCACCAGCACGCTAATGCAGCCCAAACTGTGATTTCCGAGGACCAACTTGTTCGACCACCGTTTGCTCCAATCTGGTTTGGTACTACTTCGAACAACTTTGTTCTGCCGCGTCATCATCACGGACCGCGCCCGCAGGTTGCCGGCGGTGTTCTGGCTATTCTCGGGGTCGAGACTCTCAGTGCTCGTTGCGTGTACACCGGTCGCGAGTTGTGGGTCAAAGACTTCCCTGGCATTGGACACGCTTTTACCAGCCTGGAGCTCGAGGAAAAATGGCGGGCTGGAGCATCGGTCTATATGGTCAATGACCCCGGTGCCACCTATATCGGCAGTCCCTTTGTCACCCTGCCAGACAGTATTTATGTGCGTTACCAAGGCAGCGTATATCGTCTTCGCCAGGAGGATGGTGCTGTCTTGGGAAAATGGCCGCTTCCCGCCCAAGTTGAGGAGGCCGCGGTCGAAAACGTGCCGGACTGGGGACACATCAGCGTCCAAGGCGACTACCTGATCGCTACCTCCAATCCCTATATTTTTATGGAAGGAAAACTGGGCAAGTTGAGCAATGGCTGGGACGGTAGTGCCAGTCGGCGGCTGATAGTGATGAATCGCTTCACCGGTAAGGTGCTTTGGCATCGTGACGCCGCCATTGGTTTCCGTCACAACGCCATTTGTTCGTCCGGTCAGTCTCTGTTTGTCAACGACTTGTTGTCGGCCTCGGCGCTGGACCTGGCGTTGCGTCGCGGCTTGCCGATCAGCCAACGGCCGCGTTTGTCTGCCTTGGACTTGTCGTCCGGGCGTGAACTCTGGTCGGTCGAGAGTGATGTGTTTGGAACCTTTCTCAGTTACAGTTCTAAGTATGATATTCTCCTTGAAGGCGGAACCAGGGACGGCCGACAGCATCTGAAAGATGAGCCGACTGACCGGCTGCTGGCTCGTCAGGGCCGGGATGGTAGCGTGCTTTGGCAACGTCAGGGAAGTTACAGCGGGCCGCTGATCATCCATGACGATATGATTATTTCCGGTCGGCCGGGGCCAGGTCTTTGCCTCTTTACCGGCGGGGAGAAGACCAGAGTTCATCCGCTGACTGATGAGGAAATTCCCTGGCGCTATTGGAAGTCTTACGGCTGTGGTTCAGCCAATGCCAGCCCCCATCTGCTGCTTTTCCGTTCCGGGGCAGCAGGTTTCACGGACTTGGAACACGATGGCGGCACCGGCAACATCGGCGGCTTCAAATCCGGCTGCACGGCCAGTATGATTGCCGCCGACGGCATCCTGAATGCCCCGGATTATACTAGGACCTGTACCTGTTCCTATCAAAACCAGACCTCGCTGGGACTGGTGCACCGTCCGGAAATGGAGCTGTGGACATCTAATCAGCCGCTTCAAAAGATCGCTGGTCGAATCCAGCAAGTCGGAATCAACCTGGGAGCGCCTGGCGACCGGCGGGCTGACAATGGCACGCTGTGGTTGCATGTGCCTCGTTTGGCACCTTCAGCGGAACTCACGGTGTTGCTGGAATGCGGCAATCAGCCGGATGGCGTCCGGGTCATTGGCGCGTTTGGCCCTAGTGGCGGCGGGCGTCCTGAAGACAGCCTGGATGGCCGTCTTGATACCGGGTGGTCAATTTTTGACAACCGCACAGGGCAGTTCCGCGCCAGCGACGCTTTGGAATTTACTCTTAGCGCGCCAGTGCCTTTGAGCGAATGGCGTATGGCCTGGAAGGCACCGGCGGAAACCGAATTTGAGCTGCAATGCAAGAACGAATCGGAGTGGGAGACGGTGTTCCGGGGCCAAAGCGGCGCCGGCCGAGAATTGTTGAGTTACACCTTCCCGGTTCGGAGCAGTTCCAGCTGGCGAGTAGTTTTCGGGTCTCACACTGACGAAAGCAAGGACTCGCGGGACCGGCGAGTGAATCAGGCAGTGACGGTTTACGAAGTCCGCCTGGGTGACGTGGACGACTCGGCCTATGCGTATTTTGCCCCCAAGACTTTTTGGCGGACGCATTCGCTGCTGGCGGATGCTCCCGACGGACTAAGTTGGGTCGCGTCATCCGGAGTCAAGGACATCCGCCGGTTGTTGCTACCAGCGGCTTTTGATCCAGCTGCTAGTTATGAACTGAGGTTGTTTTTCGCGGAGCCGGAGCTGAGCGAGGCCGACCAGCGCGTTTTTTCTGTCCGGGTGCAAGGCCGTGAAATCGAGCGCGAATTTGACCCTTATGCCTTGTCTGGCGGCCTGAATCGGGGGCAGACGCTGGTTTGTCGTGGCCTGCAGCTGCAGGATAGTTTGCAGCTGGACTTTTTGCCCCAGCCCGGTTTGCAGCACGGGGCTGTGCTTTGTGGCCTTGAATTGAGGCGGGAAAAATGATAACACTGCGTAGCGGAATATTGCCGAAAGGGCTTGCTGGCGGCGGTCTTGTCCTGCTGCTCGTTTGCGGGATGATGGCGGTCTCGGCCTGTCCAATTCCTGTTTATCAGTATGCTTTAGAACATTGGCAAGCAGAAAGCTATATTCTTGATGTCTATCTGCCGCCGACGCCGACGACCGATGAGGCCGCGGCCTGGCAGCGTCTGCAAGATTTGCAGTCTAAGCCCGGTCAAGGGATTAACCTCCTGGTGCGCCGGTCCGCGACTGCGCTGACTGCCGACGCCGACTGCGGCTGGCTGGTCTTACAGTACCCGGAGAGGGCTCGGCGCCAAGCGCCAGTTTGGCAAGGTGTCTTGAGTCTGGAGCAGGTCGAGCGCATTGTCGATTCGCCGTTTCGCCAACGCCTGGGCCAGGCATTGGCAAAACGCACCTCGGTCGTTTGGATTTTGCTGCAGAGCGGTCGGCGTAATGCGGATACGCGAGTAGCAGCCCAAGTCCAAGAGAACCTCGATCAACTGGCGGCTAGCATTGTGATTCCCGAGAAGGCCGATTGGGGTGGCCAGACTATGAATTTGGACTATGAGGTCAATTTCCAGCTTATGACGCTGGCGCGAGATGACGCGCGGGAAGACGTTTTTGTCCAGATGCTTCTGAGCAGCGAGCCTGATCTGCGAAGTGATTTTCAGGATAAGCCACTGTTATTTCCAGTTTTTGGCCGTGGACTGCTGTTGTATGCTCTGGCAGCGGAAGGAATTAACCGTTGGACTTTGTCGAAGGCCGTCGGCTTCCTTACCGGTTCTTGTTCTTGCCAAGTCAAGGCCGCTAATCCAGGCCTTGATTTGTTGTTGGCGGTTGATTGGAATACTCTGGTCGTTCCGATGACGGCAGCAACTGCCGGCGGCACGGCTGGGTCAGCCAGTTTCCTGAAGGCCAGGGATGCTGCTCAGGAATCTCAAGAGCCTCAAGAGCCACTACCCTTGTCGGCGCCTGCTGTTACTCGTCCATAAAAGGTATGTTCTATTTATGCTGAATATTTCTGCTACTTGTCGTGTTCGTGGTCGGTTCACCTTGATCGAGCTGTTGGTGGTCATTGCCATTATTGCGACTTTGGCTGCGATGTTGTTGCCGGCACTGTCCAAAGCCCGTGGCAAGACCCGGGAAGTGACCTGCCGTGCCAATCTGCGCCAAGTCAATATGATGGTTATGATGTATGCCGATGAGTCCGCGGGCTGGTATCCCCAGTCGGAAACTGAGCATAACCCGCACCGAGAGACTCTGGAGAAGCTTGCTGTCTATAACGACTCCGGACAAATGCGGGTCTTCTATTGTCCGGAACAGGAACTACTGGAAATGGTCGCGGCCAATCCCAACGGCGGCCGGCCGCCCGGAGCGACCGACAGCGTAATCAATACAGCTAAAAACCGGGCCCTGGGAAATATCTCCTACATCTATTGGAGCTTTCGGATGAACAAGCAGCACAATGGCGTCTATTGGCGCGATCCGGTGCAATTTGCGCCTCGGCAGCTGCAGCTGCGCACGAGCCTGCCCGAACCAGCCAAGCTGTGGGTGTGGTCTGACTTCTTTCGGCAGGGGTCTTCGATGTTCCCCCATAACCGTAAGTCCGGCGGAGCGGGCGGCGGACTTAATGTCGCCTTTCTGGACGGCCATGTCGATATCGTCTTTGGCCGACCACAGGATAGTTTTCAGAATTTGCCCTGAAACCAGCCGAGGCGGAGTCTGGTCAGGAGCAAAAACCTGCAGCAGGAAAGAACAGTATGAATATTCTGAGATATATCAGACAGGAAATCACATTTCGAAAATATAATTTTGCCGCTGGTCTGTTATCGGTTACTCTGGCGATGGCGGTCTGGTGTGGCGCGCCGGCGCTATTGCGGGCGCAGCGTTTGCAAACGGCGCAGCTACTGCAGGAGCGGGAGCAGATGACGCGCCGGGAAATGCTTCGCCTGGAAGATGACTACCGGGTGATTATGCGTGATTTAGGGCACAATGTTATGATCTTGCCGGGTGGTGAAAATCTCGCTCGCCTGCAGCAGGAAGGGTTCCCCGAGCTGACTATGCCGCAGGAATATGCCGAACGCCTGGGATTGACCGGTGATATCAAGACCCTGAACCACATCCTGCCGATTCTGCAGCAGAAGGTCCGCTGGCCGGAAAAAGACCTCGAGATTATCCTCTGCGGGACGCCGGGACAAATTCCGACTCCGCATCGGCGCAAGCACTTGACTGCGGATGGCAAAGCCTACCTCAGCCCTATTGTGCCCACGATTCCGCCCGGCGAATTGAAGTTGGGCAGCGGCCTGGCGGAGCAACTGGCCCTGAACGCCGGGGACTATGTCGAATTGCTAGGCAGCCGTTTTCTGATTCGCGAAGTGCTGCCTCCAGAAGGCAGCCGGCAGGATATTTCTGTCTGGTGTCACCTGGACTGGATGCAGGAGACACTACGCCTAGAGGGGAAGATCAGCCTGATTCTGGCTTTGGAATGCGTCTGCAATGCTGGAGACCTGGGACAGATTGTCAGTGAGATCAGGCAGTGGCTGCCTGATGTCCAGGTGGTGGAATTCAGCTCGCGAGTCAAGACGCGCGCTTTGGCGCGACAGCGGGCCGCCGAGGCCCACCAGAAAGCCATGGCGGACTTCCAACAGCATCGCGAAGAACTTTTCCAACAGCAGCGGCGCCTGGCCGGAATTGTCGCGCCAGGGGTGATGATCGCCAGCGGACTGTGGATATTCTTTCTGTTTTTGAGCAATGTCCGAGAGCGGCGCCAGGAAATGGGCGTCTTGAGATCGGTTGGGGTGAATGAAACGACCCTGCTGCAGCTTTTTCTGCTGAAAAGCCTGGGGATGGGGCTTCTAGGAGCCGGAATTGGTTTTTTCCTAGGGCATAGCATCGCGGTCAACAGCATTGAGATGACCTGGTGGTCGCCAAACTGGTATGAGCTGTTGCGCTGGCGTGACTTGCTGACGGCATTTCTGGCCGCACCAGCATTATGTGTGCTGTCGGCTTGGGTGCCGGCGTTTCAGGCCAGCCGCCTCGATCCAGCGGTCCAGCTTCTGGAAAACTGACTGGAATGGCGACCACAAACTCGGCTACGCTGAAAATGAGTCGAAATAGACCGGACACAGCGTCTTGTTGTGGACTTGGCCGTCCGGCTAAGTGGTCCGGAAGTGTGTTTTCAGGCAAGGAGAAGAGATGATGCCGGACCCCCGGAAAATAGTTTTGCAATTGCTCGGTGTTGAAAAGACATACCGCCCGAAGCGCCGTCCAGCGGTGGCGGCGTTGGCGGGGGTCGATTTGTGTCTGCGAGCTGGCGATCTGCAGGTGATTGCCGGCCCGAGCGGTAGTGGCAAATCGACTTTGTTGCTTTGTGCTGGTGGCTTGCTACATCCTAGTGCCGGGCAGATCCTGGTGCGGGGGGCCGATCTGTATGGCTTGAGCGGCGAGCAGCGCTCGCAGTGGCGCGCCCGCCACGTCGGATTTGTCTTTCAACAATTTCACCTGATTCCATTTTTGGACATTTATGACAATATTCTGGTTGGTGCCCTGCCTGGTGGCGCCGGGCCGGAATTGCGCAAACAAGCAGAGATGCTGATCGAGCGTTTTGGCCTGCAGGACCGATGCCGGCACCCAGTGACGGAACTAAGCGTTGGCGAACGCCAACGGGTGGCACTGGCCCGGGCGCTCTTATTTCAACCGGCGCTCCTGCTGGCGGATGAGCCGACTGGCAATCTGGACAAACACAATGCCTCCATTGTGCTCCAGGCGCTACAGGACTTCGCGACCCAAGGAGGCGCTGTGTTGTTAGTTACTCATAACCAACAATTGGAAAATTCCCGCACTATGTATCTCGTTAACGGGCGCTTTGCACCAACGCCCAAAGGCTGAGCTGCGATCAGCCGAGCGAGCCGAAAAAGAGCGCCCGCGGCAGCGCTGGAATGGCTTGGCACGGTGTGAACAAGCTCGGATGCGATTCAAATTGTAAACGGGTGCTGCCGCCCGGCGGGGCTATATGATGCTTAAGGTCAAGAAAATACTGTGCCTCTTCAGTCCGCTGCTCTGTTTGCTGCTGCTGGCCCTGGCGTTGATAATCAGTCGCCGTGAGGATATTCTGCAGAATGCGGAACCGCAGGAACCGGAGCGCGTCCGGCTGATTTGCGACGTACAGTTGCAAGACCCTGTGACAGCGATTCTGGAAGCTTTTCAACGCCGCTGTTTTGTCCAGGTGGATATGATTGTCGCGACCCCGGCGCAGCTGCAGGTCGCAGGGCAGGGCCGTCTGGATGGGGATATTCTCTTGACCCTGGAATTGAGGTCAGACTTCTGTGTTGGTGCTGCTTGTTATGAGTCAAGAATTGACCTGGCGACGGCGCGGCCAGTGATTTTAGCAGCGTCATCTTCAGCGGGATTGATTCGGGAATGGTCTGATTTGCTGCGCCTGCGACTTCGATTGGCCTTGCCCGGGAGCAGTGACAGCACTCTTGGACGGCATGCGGCCGCGATTTTAGCCTCGCACTCATTGAGTTGGGAAAAGGCGCTTGAGCAGGCCGTTTTCCAATCCGACGACGGCTTGGCCCTGGCTCAGGCTGTGGCCTTGGGCAAGGCTGACGCCGCCATCCTCTGGGAGTCGAATGCCCGGCTGTACACCCAGTTGGCCAGCTTGGTTCTTCTGCCCGTGGATGACGATGATATCGCCTCTGTTTCGCTGCTGGTGCTGCTGCCTGAAGACGGAAAATCGCTACAACCGCGGCTGGAGCAGTTTTTGCGCGGTGTACTGGCAGCAGAGATATTTCAGGAATATGGTTACGGCTTGCCAGCGACCACGGAGCATTGACGCGGGTTGCACATTTTGCTACGGTTTTGGTAATGACTTCTGCCTGACGTGGCGACTGGGAAGGCCGGAATAGGTTAGATTGCGAGAGGGGGGCGCCGTCGGCCGCTAGATAACTATTCTGGAAGGCGTACCATTAAAGTCCCGGTCTTTTTAGGCCTTTGGGGTGTTTGTCTGTCGTAGTGGCGTAATTTTATTATTATTTTCTTCAGATTTAAAGGCAAGCACGGTATTCTTTGTCAATGTCTGATCCCAAAAACGCGACATTACTCATCGTCGTAACGCGGCTTTGGAGAAGATGTGTTCGGGAATCTCGACCTCGAACTCGATGTCATCGACAGCGAACTCAGTGCCTTCTCCAGTTTTCAGCATATCCTTGAATCGCATTCGCATCGGATAGCAACGTTTGCCGAACTGCCTGAAGTCGTTCAACTCAATGCGTTTGAGTAGCTTGCCGCTCTTGCCGAAAAGCTCTTCCCGAACTGGGACCATCCGTTCCTGGTCAACCCACAGTTTTCTGGTCTGGTAGGCGACGTCGTCTTCCTTGGCAGTCAACTGCAGCACCCAGCAAGTACGCTCGGCGATGCTCTCAGTGCCGCTGATTTCTGCGCTATAGACTTCCGCCAGACGCGTGTCGTCCAGCATATCTTCATAGGACAGGTCGGAACCCATAACCGATTGGCGCAGCAAATGGCCAGACATCTGGATGGTGCGGTCGGTGTCGGGCGAGTATATCCACAACTTGTCCCCTAATTTGAGCATTTTTGTGCCTTTTTCGCGAGCCGGGGCAAGATACTCGGTGAAGGTGGTTTTAGCGCCCTTGGACCACGATTTAGCCTGAATGGTTCTGCAACCGCGCCGGCCGTGTATGATCATCCGTGACGTAGCGACAGTGGTGTCGGCAGTCATATTGGCGTCAACCTGTTTGAGTATCGAATTTCCTGAAGGCACCTCGGGCCCGGCGGCTACCGTGAGCAAGGCCAGTGCGATCAACAGCTGAGTTTTCATACTTCCAGCTCCTTGAATAGTTGTGCCGTTTGGCGGCGGTAGATGCCGATGCCGGAGAGAGCCGTACCAAACACGGTGGACAGCAGCCCGGGGATGAAGCCAATGTAGAACGTTGCGGGGGTAATGCGGGCGCGCATAACGCTGGATATCATCATCGATGAGTTGTCCATAAACTCGCCGATATCTAATCCATATACTTGAAGATACCAGGTGAAGCCCAGGCCGATACCAGTGCCGAGAATTGACCCCGTGCTGCCAATGACCACGGATTCGATGACCATAGACCAATAGACTTGGCTTTTTGCCTCGCCGATGGCCAAGCGCATACCGATTTCACCATAGCGCCGCAGTCCTCCAATCAGCCCAAGGTTCCAGAGGACAATAGACATCGCCAGAACGAAAATGCCAGAGAGTAGGCCGGTTATGGAATTGACCATCTCGAGGTACTCCGCCAGGTCATTCTGATCGTGCAGGGCACGCATCGTCGGGGCGAATTCGTCCGCTAGACTACCGACTTTGGCGTTGAAATCCTGGGCGATGCGGATAGCCGCCGGGTCGTCATATTGCCCATCGTCGAAGTAGCCAAGCACTTCGCCCGCTGCATCTTCCATATCGAGGGCCAGGCGCACGCCACTGAGGTCAGCGATTATGCTGCCACGGTCCATAGCGGTAACGCCAAACCGTACCGTGCCCACGATAGTGAAGTTGTGCATAGACATACCGCCATACATAGTGGAACCTAGCAGCGTGGCAGGGCCGCCAAGCTTGACGTCCAGCTTCTGGGCGAGTTCATCACTGATTAAGGCTTCATTGGTCGCCGTGGGGATACGACCACGCACGAGAGCATTTGTGATATTCAACCGGTCGATCTCGCCGCTCTCAGCTGACAGCAGATCAATGCCTCGGCCGGCGATGGGTGCCTGCGCACGCGTTTCTCCAACCGCGTCGGGGATGTCGATTAGACCTCCAAATTGAATCCGCGGGCTGAAGTTCATCTCAGGATAACGCGCGTTCAAGTCTGTGAGAATCTCACTTACTTTGAGCAAGGCCAAGTCGTTGGGGTTCTGCGCTTCGTTCTTGGCGAAGGCGCGAGTGGTCACTTTCACGTGGCCGGTGGAGAAATTGGCATTCGAACGAATCATATCGCCGATCACGCCGCCGAGCCAGCCCTGCAAGAGCACTGTTAGCGTGACGCCGAGGGCGACGACCAAGATCGGGAACAGGCTTCGGGAGCGGTCACGCAGCAGACCTTTGATCAGGAAACGAATCATAATACTTTTCCTCTTATGGCATCGGTTGGATTCAACTGACCAATGCGTTGCGCTGGGAGAAAACTCACGACCGTGACGGCGGCCATAACGATCGTTGTAGTAACCAGCACCAATTGCGTGCTATAGACCGGATAAAGAGTTCCGGCGATGGCCATACCGTAGCTATCGACGGCTTGAGGCATAGTGAATCCCGTTTTGGCTTGCCAGGCCAGCAGAGGAATACCGTAGATGGCGGCAATCAGGGCGGCTAGCACGCCGTGCAGCGCCCCCTCCAGGGTGAAGAGTCGTATGACTCGGCCCCGGGTCATACCCAGGGCGATGAGAGTGCCGATCTCGCGGCGACGGCGAAATATAGAAAGCACCTGAATGTCGAAGATGGCCAACAGTGCCAACGAGAGCAGCAGCAAGTACAGGATGGAACTGCTGACGTTTTTCATCCGGATGACTTCCGTCACGTCGCGCAACAGAAATTCCTGGTCTCGGAATATCCAGCCCGCCACTGCTGCTGGTGCAGCAAACTCCCGTCTGGCCACGAGCAGAGTCGCCTCGCCGGGCAGTTGCAGCATCGAGCGGAGTCTTTCGATGGGCACCCAAAAAACACCTTGGTCCACGGCGG
Source organism: uncultured Lentisphaeraceae bacterium (assembly GCA_964619145.1). Lineage (GTDB taxonomy): Bacteria > Verrucomicrobiota > Lentisphaeria > Oligosphaerales > Oligosphaeraceae > JAAZIZ01. The sequence continues at coordinate 12,639 of CAZUCG010000011.1, forward strand.
GCACGTCGGTATCCATAATCTGCACGATCGTTGCGTCACGTGCGTCAAACACGCCCTTCGCGTCGCGCCAGCGCACGGTTACATAGTCACCTACTCTGAGCGCCATATCCTTCGCCATTCGCTCACCGATAAGCACCGGTATCTCACTGCCGTCTGTGGCAAGTCCTGCAGTTGGCAAGGCGAGAATAGATTGCTCTGGCGCGATGCCCTTGAGCAGGATGCTCTGCATTCGGCCCTGCGGGTAGATGCTGGCCTGCGCGATCAAGATGGGCGCCATACCAGCGGTTGCGCTTGCGAGCTCGAGAGGAACCAGAGCATGACTGTCTTCTAGGGTAAGCGGATCGTAGGGATCGTACTGGGCGTGCCAATACTGGCCACCGCCGACCTCCTGCTCAATCAAGTCGTGACGCGCCTGGCGATCCCAGCCATCGATAAGTCCTTGCATCCCGATGATCACCACGTATGAACTAGACAGCACCAGTGCGCTGAGCCAGGTGCGCAGCCCCGCGCCGAGGAGATTCCGGTAGGCTAGTTTTAGTGAAAGCATTCTATGTCTCGGTTGTAAACTTCCTGGCTTCCGCTCGTCCCGTGCAGTCATCAGAGACGACCCGCCCGTCCTCAAGTGTGATTTTGCGGTGCAGGTACTGCATCACTTTCTCATCATGGGACGAAAAGATAAAGGTGGTCCCCAGCCTGGCATTGAGTTCTTCCATAGTCTGCAGGATGTGGTGGGCATTGGCGGCATCCAGGTTGGCCGTGGGTTCGTCCGCCAAGACGATCTCTGGGTTCTTGACCATAGCCCGGGCCACAGCCACGCGCTGTCCTTCACCGCCGGAGAGTTGAGCTGGACGCGACTTGATCTTGCTACTCAGGCCGACAGCCTCGATGGCGCGCATAACGGCCTCCTGGCGCTCATTTGCGGGCATTTTCAATAGTAGCAGCGGGAATTCGACGTTCTCGTAGACGGTGTAAACTGGTAGCAAGTTGTAGGTCTGAAAAATAAAGCCCAGATGATGGCAGCGTAAGTCGGCGGCTTGCTTGTGGGTCAGCCCATCTATGGCTTGTCCCAAGACGGTGACGCTCCCTTCGGAAGGCTTGTCAAGAGAGCCGATGATATTGAGCAGCGTCGTCTTGCCCGAACCGCTGGGTCCCACGACACCGGCGAATTCACCCTTGGCAAAAGTTAGATTGATGTCGTTGAGCGCTGTGAACTGGCCACCACCGACGGGGAATCGTTTGACCAGCTTGCTGATCACAATAATCGGCGAGTCACTCATATCTATCTCCTTTGCAGTCTATAGGTTGTCAGTGATTTAACACGAGCATAATCTGTATGCCCTTGCCGCTGTAAGATGCAGCTCCCGCCGAGTCTCTGGTTGCCGATGCCTGGTCCGGTCCCCAAAAACCACTGATCTGCAGTTGCCAGCGGTCATAGGTGCGCCGCCAAGCGAGGAAATGCGTCCAGTCCCGGCTATCCCAGTCGTGGTAGGTGATGACTGAAACCGTGTCGAGCAAGGTCAGTGGGTAGTCCATTGACAAGGCAGAGATCGACTGACTGCTGCCCGATTCGAAGGCCGTGTCGGATTGGCTGCGCAGGAACTGCTCGAACAGCAGATGCGGTCCATTGCCGATAGCGAAAGTATAGTCAACTCCGATGCTGAGCAGGCGCTCGTAGCACGGCTCAGGCAGCTCGAAATCCTGCTGAGTCAGGGTTGCCTCGAACCACAATCCGACTCCGACATCCCATTTGCCGTCAAGGCCGATTCGTTGCTCCACAAAGGGTTTCTGCTTGGGATAGGCGGCAGTGAGCCACGTACCGGAGGGGTCAACCCGCCGTTGGTGGTAGGAAAGCCCTGCTTCGCCAGGACCGACGGGAAGTTGTACCCGACCGCCGAATTCGACATTATGCTTGTCGGCAGGCAGAGTTTCCCGGCCCCGGAGTTCATCGTTGCCATATAGTGCCCACAGCCAGATATTTGCGTTATTCAGGAAGTAGTAGCGCCCTAACAGAGCATAGACGCCATCGGTCAAGGACAAGGGATCGCGAGGGTCGAGGGTATCGAACCACATCAAGGACCGCAGGAGCGTCGCGGGTCCGAAGCTGAGCTTCTGCAGCCCCAGGCGCAGTTCCAGTTGCGGTGACGCGACGCGCCCCCACAGCCGGTATAGTTCGACCTCCGCATCGCCTTCGAGGTATTCGCTTCCGTCGTATTGTGCGAACCAGTGAGCATCTGTGGCTGCCTCAAAATCGAACACTAAGTCATCCGTAAGCGACTGGTTCAAAGACAGTTCCGGGATATAGCGCAAGCCGAGTCGCCAGTCATCTTTTGTAACCGTGCTCCACCCGGATGCCTGTCCTGACAGTTCAACCGGTTGGGCGCGTGTTATCACGCTCCAAAGGGCCGCCAGGATAATTATGCAAGTCAAGATGCGTGGTTTTAGCTGGCGTTCAACGTATCTGAGTGAGTGAGTAGATAGTAAAATAACGGCACGCTCATCAGCGAGGTGATGCGTTTGATCGCATTGGTGAAGTCGGCAGTCGTGGCAGTCGATATAGCAAGTGATGATTTGCCTAACCTGCTTGGTGATTGCAGTAAGGCAAATTTTGGCCATCTTTTCGTTCTCCGTGGTGTCGGTTATGCTCGACTAAAATATCACGAAAAAACGAAAAGTCAAATTATGCTGCAAAGGTAGGCACAACGCCAGGACGGCTAGGTCTAAAACTCTAAATTTGATTCCTCAGTGCTGAGTTTTTACGCTGTGCACTGGCAGCAGAGATATTTCAGGAGTATAGCTACGGCTTGCCAGCGACAACGGAGCATTGACTTGCGTAGTGCGTCCAAGTACGGCTTTGTTTCAGGCCTGATTTTTTGCTTGTCGTGTCTGGACAACACAGGTGCCTGAATATCGCGGCTTGCTGAACTTCAGGCCACTTGAGCGGGACTTGTCGCCTTTTTTGAC
>CAZUCG010000012.1:0-15471 GCA_964619145.1 uncultured Lentisphaeraceae bacterium
ATTGCTTTCGGCAGTTGACATTGGGTTGACATTGGGTTGACATAAAAAGCCGGGCGCTCAGTATTGAGTCGCCCGGCAACCGGCGGGAAACAGAGAGGTAAAACCAGCCGGTTAAATTATTTTGAACATTGGTAAATCAAATGCCACCAATGCCTTGACCGCATAAACGATCCCAGGGTAAAGATGCTGCTTCCCCTTGCTGTCAAGCTGCAACGGCTCAAGCTCATTATCTGTATTATCTTTGACGCGATATAGTCCGCTATCCAGCTTGTTGACATAGTTGACGCCAAGATAATTGCTATATATTCCCGCAAAGTCTGGTATTTCATAAACTACACCGAAAAGATTCCACCCGGCAGAGAGTTCAACAAAATTTGCCTGCTCAGTGACTTCCCCGATTAGAGAATTATATTCAGTTGATTTTGTAACATAAATTTTATAACCCTTGCCCGGTTCAATTGTCGTGCTTAATGGTATTGATTCCAAAACTGTTCCGCAAACATCCTTTTCGTCTTCATCAATATACAACACTTCTATTTCCGAAAAAATCTTGACGTCAGATAAAATCAACTCTCCGGCAATAGTAAATAAATCTTCAAACGTTGACAACAAAGGGACACACGGAAAAACTATCCAGTTTCGCCCGTCAGTCGGGGTTTGGTATGGCCCTGACAAGTATGGTTGCGCCATTGCTACTTCCCAGGTGGCGCGATATCGCTTGTCTGCATATTCGATCCCGGAGAACTGCCGCCGCATCTCAGCATCAAAGGTAGTACCAGTAATAATAATGACATCATCGTTGGCTTTTACCAGGTCGCCAATATCGAGCGGCATACAATCCAAATCTCCAGTCCATTCAAAGCTACGCTTGATATGATTCATGCCAATTATGTATTTAGCGTGCCGCCTGGCAACCGCGGTATCATCGCAGCAATATAACGTTATGTCTTTGGAGTTCTGATATAGCGATATAGCATCTCGCACTAAAACGCTTTTCCTGGTATATTCACGCTCTTTATCATAGTAAGTTACTTGTACTTCGTCCGGGAAGTTTGTTCGGTCACGATATGATGTTTTAAATGTGCCAGCAACTATATTGCTATCATCGAATTTAAATACTGGTATCGGTCGTCCGTAGCTGTCGTAGTTCTCCGCCCCGCGGTCTACCACAACGCCCAAAATGCTGCCACGGTTGACAAGACTGGCCCGGCCAATCTCCAGGACATATTGTAGACATTCAACCACACTTGACGTACCATCAAAGTACATTGACATAGTAATCTGGTTGACATCGCAAAAGTCTGCCCACTTGGCAAAGTCGGAATATAAAACCTTGTCGTGCGGAAATGCTTCTTCCCGCAAATAATCCTGTAAATCAATTGTAAAGTATGGTTCCGGCCTTGATATATAATGGCTAAACGTGCTATTGCCTGTTGTTATCGCATCGATTAAATCAATTTCCGGCAATATATAATCGAGAAGTATCATATAAGCAATACCATAATTTTTGAGATATATGTAAGAAGAATCACTGCTTATTTCGGAATACTCCGCATAAGTATTAGCATCTTTTATATATCTTCCGCTAATAGAATCAAAAAGGTATTCGCCATTGTATTTTGTTGCTGCGTCCGGGCTTGCCGTTGCGTCAAGGTTTATTATTAGCCTTGCTGCCGGTGATGCGTCAAGATAAACATCTTCTTCAGTAAATCCGGTATCGTCAAACAATGGGCGCACAATCATATCATACGCCGCCCATGCTGGGTTATTGGCTGGCTTTACCTGCCACACGCCAGCAATCGGGTTATATACCAATACATTGGGTCTTGACACGCGCGGTTTAAGCTGAGGTATGGAACCATACAGATTTTCGCTGGCTATCATCCTGATTGCTAGCAACGCTGTTTTTGGATATATCGGTTGATGTGCATAACCCTCTTCAACAAATGACCATACGCAAGTCCCTTGCACGTTCGTTCCAAGCCCCGGATCCTCAAAAAACTTCATTCTGATTTCATAATGGTCAAAACCGATTACAAAACTTTCATCGGAATTAAGCTGCACCTTTTTTGACGATGTGACTGTATCGGAAATGGCAATATAGCTGCCTCCTATATTATAAGTAAAATCATTGTTAAACTTATGCCACGTTGCTTCTGGCGTGCCATCGGCATCAACCCCCCGGTATTCGCAGGCCGGCTTAACTTCTTTGGCTGTAATAGATGAGCCAGACGAGTCATACAGACCATAAGGGAATTCAAGTATGATCGACATCTTATCTGGAGACGCGCCCGGAGAAGTCAAAAAACTAAACCAGGTTAAATCCAAGCTTTTCGATACATTCAGCTTTGACCATACGTTTGGGCAAATTGTAACTGGAGCCTGATTAAACCCGCCCGCTCTAGTTTCAATTTCAGCATAACCGTTGATGCCCTCATAGCTGCCGGAGTTGATAGAACCATAAATTTCCAGTTCATTAAAATAGCAATCCGCCGAATAGCGAAAATCAGTAATCAGAACCCGGTTATAAAAAACTCCGTTGGTATTACAGTTACAACTCTTCCACCCCGGCATGTTATTACCGGAAAATACGCCTATTCTCACAAACGTCTTGATGTCTGAAGCATTGCTGGCATAGACTTTAAATTGGGTTTCTTTACGTGAAAGATGTAGCCTTACCCTGGTTATTTCGCATAGGTCGTCGAGCGTAACCAAAAGATTCCTGGTATATTTCGTGCCGCTTGTGCCAGTCTTTGCAGGACTATTTCTGCTATCATATTTTTGCGAATCAGCCATCCCCTTGGCCCTGGTTGACAAGTCGCCATCAATTAAACCGGTCAAATCGGCACCACCGACTGCTTTCCATTGGTTGTTTTCCCAGTATGCCCCCGCCGATACGGTGGTCGCCGGTGTCACCCGGTTTTTATCAAGGGAAGAATCATTGGCAAGCTGAGTTGACGATATGTAGTTTTTCCAGCTGGCATGATTGACTAAAACATCTGCGTCGCCATCTTCGTCAGAAAGGAAAGAAATTCTATCCTCAAACCCCGCCCCCCCTTGACAAACTGCTAGCAATGCTTCAAAATATTCAACGCTAGTTAGCGCCGAAACAAAAGTATGTAATTGTATTATTGGACAGATAACTTGTCGCGTCCCATATAAAATCGGCAACGGCCCGCCCTCAGAAACCGCATTAGCCGAATCATAATCCCACCCGAAGTTTTCGGCAGAAGCATCGCTGACCTCTTTGCCAAAAAGCGCATTTTTAGCAGACTTCATTTGCTTTTTAGTCCGCATGTACGAATAAACTGAATATGCGGCAGAAACAACAGACAGGGTTACAACAAGAATTTTCCCTATCAAAATAAGCAATGCAACAGTCCCCGGGTCTTTCGGCGTCTGCCATGCAAATAACTCCGAACCTGCGACCGCCAAGCTGTCGCCATCTACCAACCGGCCCCCGCAAGCGTAGTTGGTCAGCCCGGCCCCAGGGAAAGCCCGCGCCGCAATATCGGCGACTCGCTCATTGTCTTTTCGTTCGATAACAATAGATTTCCGCCATTGCGGCGATAGCGGCATTTCAAGCGCGGTAACTTTAATAAAATTATTTGACATATCGGTAAAATCCTTTAAAGCTCCGGCACCATAGCCCGGTGTCCAGCCGCCCAATTGCGACTACCGGCTTGCTTGCATGGATAAAGCTAAACTTATCTGGCAACAAAACCCCACAATGCCAGTTGCCATTATTAAGTTTGAACATGGTAACAGAATAATTGCTAGGCCGTCGCTCATGCTGCCATTGCTCCGATTCCATTGCCCCGGCAAAAGTTGACCTTCGAAGTTCATTGTCTGAAATGACAAATGGCGGCAATATAGCAATCCCTAGTCGTTGATAACACGCGCACACGAGTCCCCAGCAATCAATGCCACCGTCGGCGGCAACATCTCGTCCGCCGGTGATATATGGAGCGTTAAGCAGCGGCGCTAGCCTCGCATCTATCATTGCGCTAATCCCCCTGAGCCAATTCCAGGATACCCCCCGAATCGTTCCTGGTTATGGCGTATTTTGCAATCTGCCATTGTTTGGTTGCAGAATTTATGATTTTGTTTTTCGGTATAATAAATCTGATTGTTAGCAACGTAATAGGCTTTAGTAGTGCCATTTATTGGTAGCAGGTCAGTAACATCGCCTTTAATATCTTCGTCCCAAAAGGTAATCCCATCTTTGGTAACTAAATAAATCCCGTCCTGAGCATAACCCCAAGCGCGCGTTGCGTCAAAGGCCATAACCCGGAGCCATGTTTTGGCGTTATCAATTGGCGTTGCCTCTCTGCCATCAATTGCCATCAAAGAATATGTCGGGTCGCCCCCATAGGGATCATCTAGCTTTTGCCGCAAAAACGCTATCCCCCCAGCACACGAAAAATCATATTTAGTCTGTACCCCTTCCAGTATCATTGCCGTTATCGGATTAAGCAAAATCTCTTTATATTCCGCACCGTCCCAATAATAAAAATCATCGCTGGCATCGATCATCCAACAAGTTGTTGCATCTTTGGCTAAAACCCATCGCCATGTTTTAACTTGATCCAAAACTGTAACGGTAGTCCCATCAACCCTTATCAGCCTTCCAGTTGACAAATCAGATGGCGTAAAGGTACCGATGGCCTCCGTGCCGCCTTGAATGGCAAATGCTACGCCTGACGCGGCTGAGCTAACGATGTTATAGTATTGCTCTGTCCCGACGCGAGCATAGCTAGCCCCTGCCAGCTTATAAAGGTACCTGGTCGCTTCAGTATTGGTTATAGCATACGCTTCGTTAGGCGCTCCTGACGACAGCCGGTGTTCCTGCAAATAGGCAGCATAGGCGGGAAATTTTAAAGCCGTAACGCCATTTATGCCCTGATAGCTACCTGGGGCACTGGCCCCATAAACCTCCAGATATTCATTATCAGATCGTTTAGCATAAAACCTGTTATCGCCTGCGCCCACAATAAACCCATATTTATTACTGCTTAAAATTGATTTAATTGTCCGGATTGAACCGTCTGACATATCCAGTTTTTCGATATATCCGCCGCTGATCGCCCATCCGCCACCGAATATTTTTTTATCCATCACGCTTGCCCCGCGAGCAGGGATTACCAAAGAACTGATAATCCCCCGATAACCACATTCCAGCCCGCCAAAAACAAAGTGGCAGACATTTTTAAGCATTGTGCGCGGCGGATACTTCCACTCAAGCGGATTGTCAAATGACAGTGTAATTGAAAAATTAGTCCTGTCATGCGCTGAATCCCCAACCTGTAAGTCATATTTAGTATCCGGTTCAAAACAAATCATGCCCCCGGCCAAGTCCTCTGGAACAGTGGTAACATTGTCGTGCATCGCAAATCCAATTACGACATCAAGCCCAACCATACCGCCGGTACGATTCATAATAGATTCTATAACTCCGCCAGTGTCGCCTAATGAAATTTTGGTTTTAACAATGCCAGATTCGCTGTTAACATCTTCTATGTTGTCGCGCTCGTATGGAACGTTGTAAAAGACCTTCCAGCCTGATTCTAATTCGCGCGCCGGATATGAATACCATCCGTCGGCTTGGATGCAAACCATTTGCGACGCATTGGTAATCAATAAATGTTTTGAGCCATTCTCAGCAATGGCAACAAATTTTTCTTCTGTTTCAGTAGGAATAAAGTAGTCTGGCAGAGCAATATCCACTACCTCTGCCCACGGGACCCCATCGATAAGCTTTATTACATCTGCTCCTGCTGCTTCTGTTAGCGTTCTCATATTTTACCCTTATGGCGTATTGGCCAATATAACCGAATCCTCGCACTCGTAAAGCTCAATGGACAAGCTCCACCGGGAAGCCATTGTTTCGCCAGGACTTACCGGCTGCGGAGCCACCGCAACGGCGGTAATTTCATCCGTAGCAAAAACGCAAAGCCGAGCGATCGTAGAATGCGGTGGCGTAAAATTAAAGGCATAGCCTTGGTTTGCTTCAAAAAATTCAGTTACCAGAACTTTATCCGACTGGCTCATTGAACGCCAGCCGATAATAAATTTTCGTCTAACCTTAGTAGCCCTTGGTCTGGTACTGATAGTATTGCCCTCAAACTCAGTTCGCCTAGCTGGTTTGTATGATGATTCTTTATACATCCCATAATCCGGTTTTTTTACCGTTGATGGAAAAGTATTTGCCATTATGACACCCCCAGGGCATTCCGTAATTGTCCACGGAAGCCATTTTTATTTCTATTTGCTGCATCCAATATAATGTCAATTAACGTTCGGCCCTGCTCGTCTTGGCTCTGGTTAATGGTTTTCTTGGTTTCGCCGCCGGTATTATCAATTACATTGATTATGACATTTTGTTCGGTGCGACCGCCTCGCATCTCCACCGGGATTGACCGGCCGTCTGGCAACGGAACAATTGCTTCGTTGTAGCGTCCCTCTCCGACTAGCCCCAGCGTTGGTGTCGTTACCATGCCGCCGTCGGAGAAAGCGCGAAACCCGCCGGGAGCGATCCCGCCATTAGCCCACCCCGCCGTTAAGCTTCCGGGTCCAGCAGCCCCCGCGCCCCCTAGCGAAATAGAACCTATTTCGCTGGATGCAGAAGCCACCCCGCCAACCGCCGCGCTGCCAATTCCTAAAAATGCACCTGCCAGACTCAACCCCAATTTTAGCGCTCCGCCCACCGCTTGCATTGCCGCCGTGCTTGCAATGTAGTCCACTACCATCTTGGCCAGCATATCGCTGAAGGCTTGGGTAATTGACTGCCCCCATGCAACAAAGTAATCTTTGGCGCTGTCCAGATTGCCGCTGAAAAAGTCAAAGAAAAAGTTAGACATAGTATTCTGCATTGAACTAAAAACGCTAACAGTCATCTCCGACCACTTTTCGTAAGTTGAAGTAATCCGCTTATCCATCTCTATCAAGCCGCCCTGAATGCCGCTGAACATGGTATCCTTGGACATCAATTCAGCTTGGTATTCCATCGCCTGTATCTGGCGTTCAATCTCTGGCGTCGCCTGTGCAAGTGTCTGCTGGTATTCTTTGCTTAATTTGTTCAATCTGTCTTTTGCGTCAACGGAAGATTCTTCAGAGCCGGAACCTTGACGCTGAAAGTCAATAAGCTGCTTTTGCAGTTCGACCGATTCTTTGATTTTCTGATTATAGGCATTGGAACCCGACCGGCCAGAGTCCAGCCCAGATGTAAAGCCGCCTAACGCGCTTACTCGCTGGCTCATTGCGTCTGCCTGCTCTATATTCACTTGTCTAGTCTTTTCGGCCCTGAATCGCTCCAGCGTTAATCTAGCCCGTGCTGACGCGGCATCCTTGTCCGCCTTGAGCAATTCCATTGCGACGATTGCTTGCTGCGCAGCCTGTTCTTGCTTCTCGGCAATGTTTTTTTGAATCAAAGTAATTTGGTCTGCGGCCGCTTCGTTTTCAGCTTTTTTAAGCTCGGCAAGCTCATTATTAAGAAAAGTCAGCTCTTGCATTGCCTTGGCCGAATCGCTTAGCGCATTGGCCTGTTCGCCGCCAAACTTGGCAATTTTCAATTGTTGACTATTGTATTGCTTCGTTACTTGTGCCATAGCAGACTGGTAATCATTGCCACCCTTGGCTATCGCCGCATCAAGGTCTGTAATTACCTTGTCCAGCCCTGCGGTATCTTTTATCAGCTTGGCAATTTGCTTGTTATAGTCTTCAAGATTTGCCGCCTGTAAGCCAATAATGCTGGACCGGTCGCCGACGACTGCTTTTGTTCCTGCGACGCCGACGGCAGATTCTTTCAGTGACAACCGACGTTTGGCCTGTGATTTATCCCAATCATCAATGCTGGCATCTAATATGTCATTAAGCATATTTTTAGGGTCTGCCAAACCTGCCCACGCAGAAGCGCCTTGATTTTTAAGACTAGCTGATTGGCCAAGCGCCCAATTTATTGATTCGGCGAAAACATCAGGCTTCGCGTCTGGCTTTTTAGCTGCTTCCAGTTCAGCAATTCTTATTGTTGCTGCTGCCGATCCTGCTGCTGCTCCCTCTGCTGCAATTGCCGCGGCTTTGCCAATGCCAAAGGGAGCTTTGCTCATGCTGCTGTATAAAGCCTCAAGCCCTTTAGAAATACCCCATTTGATTTGCTCGAAAACAATTGCCGCGCCATTCTTCAAATCATAAAACACGCTAATAATAGTTCTGCTAATATCATTGAATTTGAACATAGCTTTAGCGACTAATTCAAGGATGTCGCCAGCTAAAGTCAATGCCGATGATTTAACCGCTTCAATCAAGCCAATTATGAGAGAGATTGCCCCGCTTAGCAATCCTTTGCTAAATGCGATAAACCCGTTAATCATATCAGCAATGTAAGATTTGGTTTCCTGCCATGATTCACCTTCGCCGCCTGTTTGACCCTTGGCTTGATCGCGGGTCATCTGTTGCTGCGACCAAGCGCCCCCCGCAGCAACAGCCATAACGCCAACGGTAATCATGCCGGGTATGGTTGCCAGCGCCCCCACACTTGCCGCTATAGCCATCTTGAGCAACCCAAATGCCTTGGCTGCGGTTAATGCGGCCAGTGCGATTGCTGCCAGCCGCGGCCCGGTCAACAAAAAGAAATTGGTAAACGCGCTATTAGAAACTTGGCTGGCAAAGTCTTTCAGCCCGGAAACAACTTTGGTTAAATCCTGCGCCAGCATTGCCATACCGGATTTTATTGGCGAATCGCCACCGGGAGCAAATACATCTGCTACACTTGAAACAATAGCCTTTACTTCATCATACAACGGGCTGAAGGCATCCAACGTCCAGAGCCGTACATTTGTCTTCACTCTTTCAAGTTGTTTGGACAGCAAACTTGATATTTCTCCAGATATATTTGTCGGAAGCAAACTATCAAGATACTTCATTGCTTCCTGCCCCTGTCCGGCTGAAACGTAAGACTTGATTTTTTTCAAAAAGTCGGGGTCAAGATTGGTTAATCGTTGCGCTAAAGCATCAGTAGCCCTAGATCGCCCTTGCAACATAGATCGGATTTCCTGCCGTATCTGAATATCGCTCTGCTGCCCTTGCGTCAACATCTTAATACGGTCGGTGACACTAGCCAGCATCCCAGCCGATTCAGCAGTCGGATCAAGCGCTAGCCCCTGGGAAGCAAAAAGCGTATATGCCTTAGTTAAGTCACTGAATGATGATAATGATTTAGCACTCTGGACTTGTAATAACTTAAAGAAGTCTGCCGCATGACGCTTATTCTGGTCAAGTGCCGCCGCCATCTCTGACGAACTGCCCTTGACTGTATCGGTCAGGGTAACAGCAATACTCAAAACATCATTTCGGTATTCGTCAATCCATCCCAATGCGGTTTTCAGCCCTGCACCGGCAGTCAATCCGCCCAATGCCGCTGCAATCGTACTTCCCAGTCTACCGAACTGGTCAATAGTAGCACTGGTTTCAGTGGACATCTTTTTCATCATGGTTGATATTCCCCGGTCTTCAGCCGAAAGAATCAACCTTGTGTGCATATTGTTGCTCATATTGCCCGCCCCCATTTACCATATCTGAAAGTCTGTGCCATTGCCCTAGCCACCTCTTGCGCCGCTGCCCCGTCAATATGGTGTTTCATCCTGTTAAGCAATAAAGTCAGCATCCATCCGCTGCGGTTGTTGAAAAATGGCTCAATTACCGGTCTGGCTGGCTGCGAAATAATTTCCTTGCCGGATAGCTTAACGCCGGCTGCCCAAAACAATCCGCGCATCTTGGGCGTAATTTTCTGCTTTTCGCCTCGCTGGAAGTTTGCTCCCATTCTAGCCGCGCTTTTGGATAGCCAGCCAACCGAAGCGTGCATTGTTCCGGGTTTCATTTGATATCCTATGGTTTGAGCCAGCTTCCCGCCAATTGGCCACTTGCCGCCACCCATGCCCCAGGCCAGGCCGCGGCCTTTGGATAGATAAGACTTAGTCCCTGCATTTTTAAGCCGTTTTCTGCCGTCCGCGCCAGCTCTGCCATATCGACTGCTATGCTTCTTAAAAGCATCAAGAACCCGATATTTCTGAACCGGTGTTATCGGCTCGATTCTTTGCCCCCCGGGAGCATGCGCCAAAAATTCAAGTTTTAGCCGCCGCTGTGCTTCAAAGGCAACGTGCCGAATACTGCGACTCATATAGTCTGGATAGATAAACGCCATGCGAGAAAAAAAAGAAGAAGGATTGCCTTTGACTTCAAGAACGGTACTGCCTGTGCCATGTACTGTATAATCCCTTGCCATCGGTCAGCCCTTCTTTGCTTTTTTGGCTGGTTTGTCGTCGCTGTTGCTATGTGCATCAATGAGCATGTCTTCTTCAAGCGCCTGAATTAAGTGCATGTCCCATTGCGTCACCTCAATGTCAAAAACTTTGGCGGTTTGGTAAACGGCAGAATAGTCCAGCCCTGCCACCCCACCGAAACTATACCGTCTTTGAGTACGGCACAATTCCCAAAGCCGCCAAACTTGTTCCAATTCAGCATCCAATTGCTGAATTGCGTGCCGGCACTCATCAGCCTTCTTACAAATTGAACATGTGATATTATGAACATCTTTACACGCCCTCCTTGCCTGAAGGCTTTCCTTGCTTTCTGATGCGCGCCGGCGATATATTAGTTTTTTTCAGGCGCCTCACGAGAGAGCTTGTTTATTTCAGCCTGAAGATTCTGAACTTCCCAAACCTCAAGATCGTCAAAATTGACCCCTTTAGGTTTGTCGATAATGCACTTGAAATACAATTCTTCCATTTTAGCAGAAGCGTCCGCCTGAGCGGTTGAATCAGCAGTTTCCGGGTTATCGCCCAACCCCTTCATCAGCTTGATTAGTTGGTTGTGTTCCTTCCGCTTCATCGCCCGAATAGCAAACTCTCCTAAAGTGGTATCGATTTTTTTTGTTCTTGGCTGGAGCATAACTTCTTTCCTTCCTTTGTTGGTTATTACAGAGAAGCATAAGCATTGACAACCGTAATGGTTGATGCACTGTCATCGGAATCAGCAGCATTGCAAAATGCCATTGCAGTAACCGACTGGCTTATGCCCATTGGCGAGTCTACCGCCGGTGCCGACTGCTGAATTTTATTTTCCGGCAGATCAATCGTGACCGACCCGAAACCGTCAGTAGCAGTGTACACCAGCTTCAGCGCAGCCGTAGTATTGTCCTGTCCGGCTCGGAATAATGATCCGTCTTTAAATAGCGCTGTTAGCGTTGTAGTGATAGCAGCAACGCCCTCGGGTATTTCGGTTCGGAATCCGTTATCGCCGATGCAACGTTGGTCGCCGTCAAGACCGAAGTCAAAGGCAATCGTAAAGTCTTTAGCGCAATCGTATTCAGCGCCATCTTTGAATATCTTTGCAGCAAAGGTGTTGATCCGCTTAATCGGGACGCTGCCCGGTGAAGCGAATTGGCAAGCGGCAAAAACTGGCGGATTTGCGCCAACGGCCTCTGCGACATAGCTGGCAATAATGCTGAAGGCGGTTGTAGTAGTCACCGTCACCGTATGCCGCCCCCCGTAATTGATGCTGCCAGCAATCATTACATCATTGCCAGTAGTTAATCCGTGTGCAGCAACGGTAGTTACAGTAACTGCCCCCCCCGTAGCGTCAGCAAATGAGGCAATCGCTGCCGGCGGCTCAGAATCATTAGGCTGCGACCCCATCACGCTGCAAGTCACCGTGTTTTCTTGCCCGTCGGAAGCTGCTCCGACTGTCAAGGTGGCCATTTTGCACCCCTTATAAACAAACTTCTCTGCAATGTCCAAATGGGCTTGCTCAATGGTAAATGCTGGCATCGTGTCTTTGATTTTAAAAACATGACTCCATCCGGTTTTGGTGACAAAAGCCGTAGACATCGCCTCGGCCACATAATCAGCCATAACGGTAATGCTGGTCGCATCGGCAGTAATGGCAACATATTCGCCATTATAGTTTGTTGTGCCATAAACTGCAAAGCTATTGCCAGCGACAACGCCATGCCCGGTAGCAACCGTGAATTTGACCGTTCCGGCAATCGTCCCGCCGTTATCAGCAACGGCGCTTACAGCCTTTTTGTCAGCCGGGGCGGTGGAAGCCGGAGCGCCGAAAGCGGCCTTGTAAAGCAGATACATTTGATTAAAATCATTGGGGAACACTACGTCGCCGCCAACTTCCCCGTTACCCTGAAATGGCTCGGAAGGGGATCGCCCAGGCTGGATTGTGCCAGACTGATTTAAGTCTCGGTTTGCAGCAATTGAAGTTGAGTTAAATTTCAGCTTTTTGCCAACCGTAGCAGCATCGCCAAAACTAGCTTGAAACCCAATCCCCAATTCAACGTTTGAACCCTTTGCTTGTGGAGTCTTCATTTTTCCTTCTCCTTGTGTTTATTATTCTATTAACCTAAAAGCGGCCTGTCTTCGCCGATAACTTTATCAAATTGAAAACTAAGCCCTGCCATAGCCTGAAAAAGCGTTAAATCTATTGCGCCTATTTCCTCGTCTTCTGTCGACACTGGAATATTCTGCTGGTTAAATGCCCTGCATAGTGCCGGGTAAATTAAATTTTCCAGTAAATGAGAAATTCTGTCCGTCCCCTTATACACCATCCATATTCGTCGCCCGCTGGCGTCAAAACGTTCTTCAATCTCATCATCGCTGATTGCACACCTAACAATGATGCCACGCTGAAAGGGCATCTGGTCTTGCCCATTAGCCCCACCTACTGGCGTAAAGCCGACAAACGGACAATCTGCCTCAGTCAATGGCTGCATCGGGTCAAGATCATTAACGACAACCGGAGCTATTCCGTAATTTTCTATGCACCATGATTGCAGGGCATCATCATTGCTGATTGCCGTCATAGCTGTTCTTATTATGTTGGCATAGCTTAGCTTGCTCAATATTAGTCTCCTTTTGGGACACGTTTGTCGCTGCTTATTGCCCTGGAACCATCAAGGACACAAAGCAAATCATAAATTCCTGCTTCCGGTCCCTTGACGCTCCTTATTGTCCAGTCGGCCCATTCTGAAGTTTCGCTATTTAATACTCGGATTTTTTCTTTAACCATCGGTTTTTCTCGACCTGCCAAGACTCCCTCGACTGAACGAAGGAAAATAATAGCATGATTGCCGCTTCCAGCTCGCACCTCTGGCCGATACTCACCGCCGGAAGGCCTCCCCTGGTCAGTATTTCTTTCGATGATAACCCCGTGCTGCAACAGTTCGTCCCTGAACCATGCTTCAGAAACTATTTCATCTTGAAAAATTGCATCGCCTAAATCCATTGTAACCCCTGTAACCTCACGGCTTAAACATTGAAAAAACTCTGCTTCCAAACTCCTTGAAGACGGCGATTAAGCCGCCGATAAAAGCGGCATAAATAAACAGCCACATCATCCGGCTGAATACACCCTTCCCCTTAGTGTATTGATCGCAAAAGTCTTTTAGCGTTGCAATCTCGCTTTGCTCCAACCCCAACGGGCAGAAGTCGTTTTTGTGCTTTATTTCAACTGCGACTGCAACAGCTATTTGCCTTACTAGCTCTTTGTCTGCAATTTCTTTTTCTGCTCTTGCTGCCGCTTCTTGCATCTGTTAAACTCCGTATATACCTAAGCTTTATTCCACTGGCAAATGCCAGTTTTGGCAATCCGATTATTTATTTGCTGCCGCAAGCGCTTCTTCATAAGCGGTGGCAAGCATTGCTTTAAATACCAGTGCTTCAACGCTGCTAAGCTTGCCCTCATCGACGCCCTTCTGTATCATCATATCTATAGCAGCAACTCCGGCCTCATTGTAATCACCCTTAAGCAGGGTAGTAACAAAAACTTTTTCATCCTCGGTCAACTGCTTAGCGCCTTCCTCCATTGCCCATTGCTCAAAAACAGCCATAGGCCCCCCTGTGTCATAAGCAGCAATAAAAGCCTTGTACTTGGCACCTTCCTCAGCTGTGATCTTGCCGTCAAGCACAAGGGCATCAATAACAGCAGGAGCGTTTCCCACGGCCTTATTGAACACCTTGTCAATGAACTGAGCGGCCTTTGCCATCTGCGCCCCCTCCTGCCGGTTGGTGGTACTGCACCCAAAAAACATAATGGTACTGCACGCAAGCACTAATGCGATAATTTTCTTCATGGTTTTCTCCTTTACTTGATTAATGGAACATCGGCTTTCAGGTCTGTTGTTTTCTCGGCTGCGACTGAAGAAGCCCCGGTAGTTTGGCTATTTGTAATCGTGCCGCCCTTTTCTGCCGCCTGGTAGGTTGTGTGTTCTACGCTGCGGAACGCAAAGCTGATGTTTTTACACCCGCCCGCGAGCAGCCCCCCAGCCAATAAACAGACAATCAATTTCGTTTTCGTTTGCATTTTTCCTCCTTGTTAAAATTAAAATACCTGCTACCACCCGCCCTTACTGCTATGTAAGCTGCATCAATTAATCGACGTTCGGCTTTAACTTTTGGTCTGAACGTTCGGCTAAACCAGTTATACCCGTCTTTCCACTGCTTGATCATGTTGCCATGTAGTTCTTTGTCTATACGCAACCGGTCTGCTTCAGTACCCCCAGCCTCATAGCCCTCATCATGGATGCTAGTAGAGGCATGGAATTTCATGTAGATAAAATCAAATATCGGATTCCATAATGAACCCCTGCCCCCGACGCCATTGCAAATTTGAATCATCTCATGTATAGGGCGGTTCCAGAACGTAGGGCTAGTAACCAGGGTCAGTCGGTACGCTGTCGCCCTGAGCCTCAGTATGTCCTCTGCTGAGTAGTTTGCCATTAAAACCCCTCCGTTACTCCGATTCTCGCAAACCCCGCCCCATTTCAAACTTCACGGGGTAATCCCGTTCTTCCTTTCGCTTCATGTCTTTTTTTAGCTCCATACGCTTGCCAGTATGATAGCTAGCCCGACATAGATTGATCGTTGCATTTTCATTCCTCCTTGTTTTTGTTTACCCTATTCATCCCAGCACTTGTACCACCACTCCGGCGAACCCAATCCTAATTTACTGCCCAGGTATCTACACAGCTCGTTCGCCCCTACCCAGGCAAGCGCGAGCTTAAGGCCGGGCAGGGTGGCCGAGAATGAGGACTGATTGTAAACCGCCATTTCATCAAAGCCCCCCTTGAATCCGGGCAGGTTGGCATTGCTTGCAATGGCGGCGCATACTGCTTTGAATTGGCTGCAGGCCTCTTGGAACTCGGTGTCGTCTGGGGGCACCGGATCAGCCACCTCCACAGTGAATTGTTCCAGCCCGGCAAGCGCATAGTTCGCCTCGGTAATTGGGCTTCTGTTAGCATAAATTTTCGGCAGGGTGAAAAACTCCTGCCCTGTTTCAATATCGCGGTATTTTGTGATTTGCATGGTTATTCCTTATTTATTAACAACCGACCAACCTGTTGGGATATTGCTTATCCCAGGCAAATTACTCAACGATAGACCAATCTTCACTCAGCATGTCGCTTTGGCT
>CAZUCG010000013.1:0-15343 GCA_964619145.1 uncultured Lentisphaeraceae bacterium
TGCCCTGAAAGGGCACCTCAATGATCCGTTTTCAATCCCAGATATATTTTAAGTTGGCGCCAATAGGCGTCCTCGCCGTCGTTCGCGTTGTCCCCGGCTGTACCGACGGCGTCCTCGCCGTCGGCTTGTGTGCCCGGCTGTACCGACGGCGTCCTCGCCGTCGTTCGCATCGAGGTGGGGTTCGTTTTATTTTTTTAGCGGTTGCAGTTGCGGCTTGGTGTTCTCTTGCAGCCAGAACCAGCGCCAGACCTTACTACTGCTGGTCGCCAAGCTGTCAAGGCTCGAGTACACTACTGGAATGACGACCATAGTTAGCACGGTGCCGAGCAGCAGGCCGCAGGCGGCGACTATGCCGATAGGGCTCATTCGTTCCAGGCCAACGGCCATCTCGAAGATCAGTGGCATTAGTCCTACAACGGTGGAAGCCGTAGTCATCAATACCGGGCGGAGACGGAGGCGCACGGCTTCGGTTATCGCCTCGTCGCGCGACACACCGCGTTCGCGAGCGCCGATGATGAAGTCGAGCAGTAAGATGCTATTGTTGACGATGGTGCCCCCTAGCAGGATCATACCCATCATAGCGGGCTTGCACATCGGTTTGTCGAAGATAAGCAGTCCCCAGAATCCCCCCGCCACCGCCAGTGGGATGGCGGCCATAATCGTAAAGGGATGCAGGAATGATTTGAACATCGCTACCAGGAGGATGAACAGCAGTGCGATGCCGATGAGCAGCGCCCGGCCCATCTCCTGCTGACCGACTTGCATATCCACGGCCGTCCCCGCCAGCTCTACTTGATAGCCGCGGGGTACATCGAGTTGGGCCAGACGCTTCTTCACCATAGCAGTGACGTGACCGATAGTATAGCCTCGGTTGGTGCCGGTGATATCGATGGTGGACAGCAGATTCTCGCGGCTGACGAATGGCTGGGTGCGATGGGGCGTGATGTCTGCGAACGCTCGTAGTGGCACTTGCCCAAGTGGGCCTTCCAGATACACATCCCGAAGCTGGCTAGGGAACTCGATATCAGCGCCTTGGTGCCGGACCGTGACTGGGATGTCCAGCGCGCCCTGCAGCCGCATCGCCGTAGCGGGTACACCCTTCACCGCCATTCTCAGTTCCTCGGCGATGCGTGGCGGCGAAAGCTGATACAACTCGGCCAGGTCGGGGTTGACCACGATGCGGCATTCGCGTTTGTCGATACTCCAGCTGCGGCGCACGTCCACCAGTCCCGGCGTACGGTCGAGCACTTGCAGCGTCTGCGCCGCCAGTTCGTCGAGCACTTGTGAATCGGTACCGCTGATAATGATATCCAGTGGGGCACGGCTAGTGGACAGTGGTGTGGCCCCGTATTCCATAACTCGGAAGTTGCGAATGCCGGCGATGTCGCTGATGCGTTTCCGCCAGCGATCCTGGATGGTCCAAATATCGTCGTCGCGTCGGGTTCGGTCCACCAGAGTCGCCTTGATTTTACCACTCTGGGCCGTGCTTCCTCCTCCGCCGAAGCTAGTCTGGCCCGGTTCCGAACCGACCGTGGAGGACATTGAGAGAACGCCGGTTTCAGCGTGTACCACAGCCTCAATTTCGGCGAGCACGGCTTCGACTTTGCCGGGTGGGAAGTCGGAGGGCGTCTCGAAGTCGATATTGACGATGCCGGTATCCATCAGCGGCATCAGTTCTTCGCCAATCAGCGGTTTGACTTTGCGCATCGTGATCCCCAGGAAGGCGACGGCCAGCAGCAGCACGAGCCAGCGCTGTGCCAACCCTAGCCGCAACAGCCGCAGGTAGCCTTTTGCCAGCAGCCCGACTCCTCGGTCGGTGACGGTAAACAAGCGCTCAAACCAGTTGCGCCGGTGCTCACCGTGCGCCAGCAGGCGGGAGGCCATCAGAGGGACCACGGACAGCGCCGCCAGCAGCGAGGCGATCAGGGTCGCGGAGATCATCATATTCAGTGGGCGCATGGTCTGTTGGGTATAGCCCCCGGCGAACATCACTGGCACCAGCACGATGACGGTGGTGAGCATCCCCGCGGTGACGGCCAACGCGACTTCTTGCGCACCTGCGATCGCCGCTCCTTGCGCGTTTTGGTTACCAGCCTCGTGATAATGCCGATAGATGTTCTCCAGGACAACGATGGAGGCATCCACGACCATACCCACTGAGATTATTAGCCCAGAGAGCGTCACCATATTCAGGGTGTACGGGCTGAACCAGAGCACCACCAGACTGGTCAGGAAGGCCAAGGGAATGCTGACCGAGACGATCAGGGCCGCCCGCGAATCGGCCAGGAACAGGAAGATCACGGCCACGGTCAGCAGGATGGCCTGCACCAGCGAACTGCGCATACCGCAGACATTGAGATCAATAATTGGTTGCTGGTCGTCGGTGATGCTGAACTCGATATCCAGGTATTGAGCCTGTAGTATCGGCAGGTGGGCTTTGATGGCGCGAATAGTCGCCACGGTGTCTCCACCGTCTGGGCGCAGGACGTTGACCGCAATGGCGGGTTTGCCGTTGCCGTGATAGATGCTGCGCTGTTCGGCTTCGCCCAGTCGTACCTCCGCGATATCTGCAATCCGCACCACTCCGCGTTCTTCATAGCGGATGGGCGTACGCCGGATGTCCTCGAGTCCGCTGAATTCGCCGGATACTTTCAGCAGGTACTCGCGCTCTGAGGAATAGAGCGTGCCTGCAGGTGCAGTGACGTTGTGCCGAGCCAAGGCGGCGACCACCTCTCCCAGCGAGAGCGCGTGGGCTGCCAGGCGGGAACGGTCGATCTCGACTCGCACTTCGGGCTGATGACCACCGAATACGTCCACATCGGCGACTCCCGGCAGGTTCAGCAGTTGATCCTGGATTTCGTTTTCCGCCAGCAGACGGATTTGGGGCAGGTCTTTGCTGCTGCCCGGTTTGGGGGCGAGGGCGAGAGTCAGAAGGGGTCGGGTCGCATCAGAAATGCGATAGATACGAGGTTCCAGGATACCCCCTGGCAGGGCGGCCCGGATACGCCCGACGGCGTTTTGCACGTCTAGAACGGCTTCGCCAAGCGGCTTAGAGTAGCCGAATTCTGCGTTAATGGACGACACTTCGTCGCGGCTGGTACTAGTCACTCGAGTGAGTCCGCCTAGCGTATTGAGTTCTTTTTCGATGACTTGGGTGATTTTGTCGGCAATGTCGTCTGCGTCGGCTCCGGGCCAGACGGTAATGACCAGCACCTGTGGCGGTGTGCTGTCGGGAAAGAGATCTGTTGGCGTGCGGAAGAAGGCAAACAGACCGAGTGCGGCAACGAGCAGACAACCTGCGATTACGGCATAGGGTGAGCGGATCGATGCAACAGGTAGATTCATGGCCGTGCCTCCACCTTCATACCATCCGACAGCCGCGCCCAACCCAGAAACGAGTTTACCACGACTTGCTCGCCCGGCGCAATGCCTTCGACCGCGGCCAATTCGCAGGCTTTCCCCAAAACCTTCACTGTTCGGGCCTCGAGCAGGCCATCGCGAAGCACGAATACCAGAGTTGTTTCGGAGGAACTGGCGATTAGCGCATCGACTGGAATGAGCGTCATCTGTTCACAGCGCTGGAAGACGACCGACACGTTGAAATAGGCTCCCAAGGGCAGTCCTTGGGTCTCTGTGCCGCTGAGGATGATTTCGGCCCGAACCATCCGTGCTCGGCTCAAGGACGGATAGACGCGCGAGATCACAGCCTTGCGGGTATCGCCACCGACCCGGAATGATGCGGCCAGCCCTACCTGGAACACGGGCAGGTCGCTCTGCGGGACGTCGAAAGCGAGCTTCACGGAACTGCGGTCTTCAACTACGAGTAAGGTCTTACCCGGAGCGGCCAGATCGCCTGGATCGATCTGTTTGACCGTGACCACCGCGGCAAATGGACTGCTGATGGAACAGTAGCTTAGCGTGGTGCGCAGCTCATCGGCTTTTCGTTGCAGAGCCCGAACTTGCTGTTCGAGAGCGAGAGACTTCTGTAGGGCGGAGGCGAACCCGCCACGCGCCTGGTTGGTTTTTTCCGCCGTGGCCTCGGCTTGGGCGCGTGGAATAGTTTCGCTTTCCGCCAGTTTGCGGTCCCGCTCCCGTTCTCGTTCCCAGTAAGCCGACGATTCTTTCAAGGTCAGCACGTTTGCCTGATTGGCAGCCAACTCAGCTTCAGACTGGGCGATTTGGGCTTCCAAGGTCGCCAATCCATCCTGGAACTGGCGGCCGTCCAGGGTAACTAGCATCTCGCCTTCAGCAACCGTGTCTCCCTCTTGGACCCGCACTTGTTCGATAGCAGCCGTGATCCGGGCAGAAATGCTCGCTGTGCGGATTGGTTCGGTCACTGCCAAGTAGTCGTGCCCCTCGTCCAGGTCACCCAGGTAGGCGCTCACGACTTCCAAACGAGCGGCCGTCAGTTCGAATTTCGGGGATTGCGCGAGGGCCTTGCTTTTGCGGGCCATCAGGCCGCGTCCCAGCAGAACTAGTGCCGCCAGGATGCTGATCAGAAGAGCGATACGTAAGAGGATGCCGAGAAAGCGTTTCATTTAGTTTGTTCTCCTGTTGCCAGCCGCAGTTGTGCCGTCGCCGTTTCATGCTCCGCTATCGCCCGGAAGTAGGTCGTCTGCGCGTCCAGCAGGGCCGATTGCGCGTCTAGCACGTCCGTAATCGAGCCCTTGCCCAGAGTATGCTTTTCGCGCTCGATCCGCAGGCTCTCCCTGGCTTGTTCGCTGGCTTTTTCGGTAGCTGTAATGCGTTCTGCGGCCGAGGCGATATTCAGCGTCGCCGCCTCGACATCTAGGCGGATCTGCAGTTCGAGCTTCCGTAGGCGCTCCTGGGTGGCGGCGAGTTTGGCGTGCTGTTCTCTGATCTTGGCCTCGATCCGGCCGCCTTCGAATAGCGGTATGTCGAGGACGATCCCCACTCGTCCGATATCATCGGTCGCATCGGCGCCTGAAGGCCTATCGGTCGTGCCAGCGCTCCAGCGCCGGCCATAGGCGCCCTGCAGCGCCAGCGTCGGCCAGTGCCCGGCTCGGGCCGCATCGACGGATTCCGCTTGTGCTTCGAGGGCGGCTCGAGCTGCCAGGTAATCGGGGCGGGTGGCTCGGGCCTGCTCGATCAGTAGTTCGGTGTCGTTCAAGCTGGAGTTTGTCATCTTCAGATTGCCGGCGGGGTCAAGGCGTTGCTGTCCTTCCAGGCCCAGCAGGTTGGCCAGAATCCTGAGTTGGATGGCGAGGACATTGCGCTCGCGAGCCAAGCGTTGATCGAGGTCGGCGAGTCGGACCTCGGTGCGCAGTTGATCCACCCTGGCGGCCTTCTGGGCAGCGACCAGATCTTGGACCCGCTCCAAGTGTTCCCGGAGCGCTTCGCCGGAGAACTCTAGCGACTCAATCACTCGTCTTTGGGCCAGAATTGCGTAGAAGACGCTGGCGACGTTGAAGATCAGTTCTTCGCGGGTGCGCAGTAGCCGCTGTTCTGTCACAATAAGCAGCAGTTCAGCCGCCCGTATCTCGCTGGTAAGGCGACCACCTGTGAACAACGGCAAACTCACGACGAGGTCGGCAGAGAAAATATTTTGGCTGAATGCGCCCAGTTCGCCGTTCTCAGTTGCCATAAGCAATCGTTGCCTATCGTTGTAGCGAGTGTAGCCGCCGACGGCGTGTAGGCTCGGCAGTAGTTGAGCTGACGCTATCTCGCGCCGAGCGGCGGCGGCAGCCGTATCGTGCTCGGATGCCGCCACGTCGGGACTGTTGGCCAAGGCGATACGGATTGCTTCAGTGAGCGTCAGCGGCTCTTGGCTCAGCTGGTTAGAGCTGGAATGATTATTGTTATCGGCCGTCCACTGTGAATCGCGGCTTATTCCGGCGTAGGGATCGGTGGGGTGGGTCAAGCTGCAAGCCGAAGCGAAAGTCAGTACGGCAAGCAAACCGATTGTGTTAATAAAATTTTTCATTGCTGCACCTCGCCGGCAAAGTGCACTCCTCCTATCGGCAACCAGCAGAACCTTGGAAACAACGCCAGCAGAGCAACCAATATCTTCCCTTTTGTCTTCCAGCTCATAATTTTATTTTCTTCCTTAAGGTAAGACGGTTAGGTAAGTTGGCCAATTTGACTCTAGAAAAGCGCGGGCGGTTCCCGTTAGCTGCGGCAAAACATTGTGGATGGTGGGAGTGGTGGGACAGATTAGGTTTTTGGCCAGAAAAATTGCAAACAATAAAAAATCAATTACCTTATACTGATGTCAGCGGGTTATTGCCTGGTAGCTTTACTTTTTATCTGAATATTCCTGTGAGTGATTAAATGAAGCGCATCTTGTGGGTCATTATTCCGTTTGCCGTTGTCTTGTGTTTACCTTTGCTGTTGCGGAAACCGGCGGAGCAGATTGATTTGTCGGCTGACCAACTGGTGATTATCTCGCCGCATAACGAATCGATACGCTTTGAAATTGAGCAGGCTTTTCGGCGTTATTACCACGAGCAGACTGGTCGCAAAGTATCCTTGGATTGGCGGGCCGTGGGTGGTGCCAGCGATATCGTCCGCTATCTGACTAGTGCCTACACAGCCAATTTCCGGGCTTACTGGGTCAATGAACGACAGCGCGAATGGAGCGAAGAACTCGCGTTGGCTTTTCTGAATCGCAAGCTCGAGCGCCAATCGCCGCATTGGGATGCCCGGCAGGCATTTCTGGCTAGCGATATCGGTATTGGCGTCGATTTGTTGTTCGGTGGCGGGCAGTACGATTCACAGCAACAGGCCAGCGCCGGTATCCTGGTCCCCTGTGGCGTTCGAGAACGCCATCCAGAGTGGTTTGA
Organism: uncultured Lentisphaeraceae bacterium; assembly: GCA_964619145.1. Classification (GTDB taxonomy): domain Bacteria; phylum Verrucomicrobiota; class Lentisphaeria; order Oligosphaerales; family Oligosphaeraceae; genus JAAZIZ01. Next base: position 6,804 of record CAZUCG010000013.1, read on the forward strand.
GGGTACGGAGGCGACGATTATGGCCGGTGGTGGTGGCGAGGTCTGGTATGACTCGCAAGATCGCTATTACGGTGTCTGTTTCTCATCTTTCGGCATCTGCGCGAATATAGTACGGCTGCGGCAAGCTGGTTTCGAGGTCACGGATTCAGCCTTCCCTTTGCGCGGCTGGCGAGATTTGAGCGACCCGCGGTTGTTTAATGCCGTGGGGTTGGCTGACCCCTCGAAAAGTGGCTCTATCACCAAATGCTTTGAGATGCTGATTCAGCGTCAGATGCAGGACACGATGGGTGTTTTGCAGGCCCAGGTCGATACCGGAGCCATAAATCAAGAGCAGGCTTTGAATCAGGGCTGGCGCGATGCCATCAACCTCATCAAGCGCATCGGCGGCAATTCCAGCTATCTGACTTTTTCTGCCAGTAAAGTCCCGATGGATACCGCAATGGGACAAATTGCGGCTGGGATGTGTATTGATTTCTATGGTCGTTCGCAGGCCGAGTGGACAAACCAGCATCAGGGTGAGACGGTGATGCTTTTCCAGACGCCGGATGCAGCTTCGACCCTTTCGGCTGACCCAGTCGGGTTGTTGCGCGGGGCAGCACACCCGGAGCTCGCCCGGATGTTTATCGACTTCCTGTTGAGCCAGGAAGGACAGCGGCTCTGGGGATATCGAGCCGGGACAGCTGGCGGCCCGCAAAAATACAGCTTACATCGTCTGCCGGTGCGGCGGGACGTCTACACTCCTCAGGACCGGCTTTCTATGAGCGCTCCTGAAGCCGACCCCTTCGCATTGGCCAATGCCTTCCAGTATCAAGGCAGTTGGACGGGGCCGCTGTTTGATGTAATGCGTATCCTGATCAAGGTAATGGTCATCGATTGTGAACCTGAATTGCGCGGCGCTTGGAAGGCCATTTTGGCCGCTGGTGGTCCTGAGGCGCAACCAGAGGCGATGGCGGCGTTCGAGGCGCTACCCTTTGAGCATTCGCAATCGCGGCAAGTGGCGGCGACTTTGCGCGAAGCTGAGAGCCGTACCAATACCACCCGGGACTGGCTGCTGTTTTTTCGAAGTCATTTTCAGCAGGCCCGGGCAATAGCTGCCCGCCCTTAATGTATCTTATTCAACCTCAAGGAAAGTACTATGGATATTGCTGAACTCTGTCTAAAGATGGACTCCTTGGGGGCCTCAGACCTCTTCCTTAGCGTGGGCCGTATCCCCGGGATGCGCTTGTCGGGGAGCATCCGCGATGTCCCAGACGCAGAAATTTTACAGACCGCGGCGGTGCAGTCTTTTTTTCAGCAGTGGCTGCCGGCTGGGACGGCGGAGCGCCTGCAGCGTGAGCTGGATGTGGATTTGGGGGTTGCGTTAGGCACGGGTGGGCGATTCCGTCTGAATTTATCTTTCCAGCGTGGCAATATCAGCCTGGCCATTCGGCGGGTACCGTCTGGGGAGTTAGATTTTGCGGGTCTCGGTATTCCGGCCATTGTGGCCAAGCTGTCTGAGTTGCCCCGCGGGCTCTTGTTGATCACTGGTGCGACGGGCAGCGGCAAGACTACGACCTTGGCGGCGATAGTCAATCACATCAACAAGACCTCGCCCAAGCATATTGTCACTATTGAAGACCCTATCGAATTTATCCATAACGATGACCAGGCGCTGATTTCGCAGCGTGAGATTGGCGGCGATACGCGTAATTTTGCCACTGCTTTGCGGCACGTTGTGCGGCAGAATCCCGATGTCATTATTATTGGTGAGTTGCGCGATCAAGAGACCATCTCGACTGCGATTTCTGCCGCGATGACCGGTCATCTGGTGGCGGCTACCATCCATACTGTCGATGTGCAACAGACTTTGGAACGGATCCTGAATGATTTCCCGGATGGTCTGCGTGAGCAGGTCGCCCTGGATTTTTCCTTGGCTTTGCAGGGTATAGTCTCGCAGCGCCTGTTGCCTCGTAAAGACGGGTCGGGTCGGGTACCGGCCTTCGAGATTATGGTGGCTACTCCGTTGGTCCGGCGCTTGATTGCCAATCGCGAGCTCGATTCCATTCCAGAAGTGCTTAAGGGCGGCACTCTCGATGGTATGATTAATTTCAACCGCTCGTTACTACAGCTGTATACTTCTGGGCAGGTCGATTTGGAAATTGCCAGCCTGGCCGCCAGTAACCGCGAAGAATTCGTGCTTTTGAGTCAGGGTATGGAGACTGGCATAGATACCTTGCGGAATTATTCCGGTGATTTCAATTCCGGCATCAGCATCAAGAAGTTGCTCAAAGATGCTATCCACTATGGTGCCTCAGATTTGCTCTTGACGGTCAATTCGCCGCCGGTGATCCGTCTGGATGGCCTTTTGCGGCCTTTTGAGATGCCGCTGCTGACTGGTGCTGACACGCAAAAACTGCTGTTCAGCGTCTTGTCCTTGAGGCAACGGGCGGATTTTGAAGACCAGCGTGAGATCGACTTCGCCTTGAGCATCAAGGGCATTGCCGGTGAAGATGAGAAAACGGAATACCGCTTCCGAGTCAATGGTTTCTATCAGAAGGGCAAAGTCGCGGCGGCCTTCCGGCTGATTCCGATGATAATTCCTGATCCGCGGGCCTTGGGGTTACCGCAAGTGGTACTGAACCTGGCCAATTGTCCGCAGGGGCTGGTTCTCGTCACCGGCCCGACTGGGCACGGAAAATCCACCACCCTGGCGGCCTTGATCAGTGAAATTAACCGCTTGCACTCGTGCCATATCATCACTATCGAAGACCCCATCGAATTTGTGCACCCGCATAAGATGGCCTTGATAGAGCAGCGTGAAGTCAATGCCGACACTCTCAGCTTTAGCAATGCCTTGAAGTATGTCTTGCGACAGGATCCGGACGTGATACTGATTGGCGAAATGCGTGATCCGGAGACCATCCGAGCCGCCTTGACGGCTGCTGAGACGGGGCATTTGGTTTTTGCGACTCTGCATACCAATGATGTTTCCCAAAGTGTAGACCGCATAATCGATGTGTTCCCATCTGACCAGCAGGGGCAAATTCGCTCGCAGCTGGCGGCGTCCCTGGAGGCCATTGTCGCCCAGCGGCTTCTGCCTCGCCGTGGTGACGGCGGTGGTCGGATTGCGGCTTTTGAGGTTCTGATTGGCACAATGGCGGTCAAGTCGATGATCCGGGAAAAGAAGACGCATCAGTTACCTGGTTATATGGAGACTGCTGCCAAGGACGGTATGATCACGATGGACCGGGCCTTGCAGAACTTGTTTGAGGCGGGCAAAATTACTCGAGAAATGTATGTGACTATGGCCAGAAATCCCGTTACCTTCTGATTGGAGTTCAATACGCATATTATGGCAGGCCGCACCGTAACAGAAATTCTTTTCGCCTTCTTGCAGCAGTATGGGCTGTTGGGGCGAGAGCTGCTGGTCGGTTTCAGCGGCGGTGTCGACAGCACTGCGCTGGTGCTGGCTCTGCAATGCCTGGAGCAGTCTTTTACGGCTGTACACTTCCAACACGGGCTGCGCGCTGAGGCCGCTTTGGCTGACGAAAGATGGTGCCGGGAATTCTGCTGTGATCGCGGTCTGCGCTACCAATGCCAGTCTTTGCGGGTGCCTGAGCGGCGTCAGGCCGGGGAGTCATTCGAGGAGGCCGCCCGCCGTTTGCGGTTGGAGGCCTGGTTGCCTTTGTCAGATTCAGGACGGCTGGCGGTGCTGCTGGCGCATCACGCTGACGATTGTCTGGAGGACCTGTTGTTGAAATTGGCGCACGGCGCTAATGTCAGCGGTCTCTCTGGCTTGCGGGAATACCGGCAGCTGGGGCGATTGCAGTTATATCGGCCTTTTCTGACTTGCCGGAAAAGTACTTTGCGGGAATATGTACAAGGCCAGGGTGTGCAAGGGTGGTGTTTAGATGCCACCAATCTCGATAATAGCTACCGCCGTAATGCCGTGCGCAATCTCATTTTGCCCCAGTTCTGCCAGACTTTTGCCGGCGATTCTGGCTTGCAGCGAGCCTTGGCGGTGTTGCGGCAAGATGCCGAATATCTTGAGGAACAGGCCACCGCGGCATTGGGCAAGATCACCTCGCTGGAATCCTGGCAGGCGTTGCCTGGAGCACTCCTGCCGCGTGTTTTGCGACTCTGGCTGGAGCGGGAATTCGGTTCGGCGGCGGCGCCATCCGGGAAGCTGGTTCGGCGTCTGCAGGTGGCTCTGCAGAAATTCAGCGGCAAGAGCACTTTGCTGCCGTTGTGGGGCGAAGAGAAGATTCTGCTGGAGCGAGCTGGTTTGCAGAAATACACCCCGGCGGCAGGCATCCTGGCTCGCGCTTGGGCTTGGCAAAGTCAGCCGCGCTTAACTTTGCCGGAATGCCAGGCCAGCCTATATATTTGTGACCCGGCTGATATCCCCCCCGGCTTGCCGGCAGAGTTATTCGATCGAGCCGAGTTGCCAGCAGTACTGCGGGTGCGTGCCTGGCAACCTGGTGACAGCCTGCAGCCATTCGGGGCCAGCTTCCAGCAGAAAATACAAGATATATTTACTGATGCTCGTATCCCGCGTAGCCGTCGCGGGAGCATCCCCGTGCTGTTAGCTGGCGAGACGATAATCTGGCTCCCCGGCGTCAGGCGGGCGGAATTCGCCCGCACTAAAGCCGGTAGAGCCAGCCTGGCCATCGTCTTTACCCGGCCATAATCTTCACCATTGTCCGGCGTCGAGGTCTGGCTCTTGGTAGAGCTCGGTCAGGGCTTTCTTTTCGGCGATCCCGCCAGTGGGATCGTCCTTAGGAGGACAGAGTTTCCATTTAGGCTCTGGAAAAACTGGTGTCTTGAACTTATCTTGAGTGATATTGTGGGTTTTTTCCTGGAATTCCATACAAGCGCGGATGCAGCCCTTGGCGCCGCAGACGGCGAGGTAGCCACAATGAGTGGCGATTTGCTTGATATACGGATTGCCGGCGGTGCCCGGGAATTCTGGATTTTGGCGTGCCCAGTTGGCCAAGCCGAGCGAATGCGTGATTTTATAAGCGAGTTCTTCGGACATCGTGCTTTCGCTGATATCCAGGTTGAAGCCCGGGAAGTATTTTTTCAGGAAAGGTGATGCCTTGTAGTTGATGCCGTGATGAGTCGCTGTGCAGCGGCCCATATTGACATCGCCCCATTCGTATTCCTGGCCCTCGATTTGAATCTTGATGCTCGGGCCATTTCTGCCGGGGATTGCATTACCGGGGCAGTCGGGGACGCATTTCATACAGCGCTTACACAACGTGCCGGGCTTGATTAGCGGGTCTGGTTCCAAGACGGCATCAGTCAGGATATTACCGATGCGCACCCGCGGTCCGAAGACCGGATGAAGAAAGACTTTCGACCAGCCGATTTCACCAAGTCCGCAAGCCATTGCCGCAATACGGACATTCAAATTGACGTCCGCCGTCGGCCGGCCGGGGATGGGATTCGGGTTATTCGGGTAAGTCTCTGGGACACCGGGGTAAACCGGCACCGCTTCATAGCCGTGTTGTTCGATGAAGCGGCTGATCTCCTCAGTCAGCATTGGGCGAAAAACTGTATTCAGGCGATTGTAAGAGTAATAGGTATAGTTGTTCCAGTGAGTGCCTTCCGTAATGCCGCGGTAGCTGCTGCGGGGAATCGGCTGGACGATGGAAATCACCGAGCGGCAATCAGGGCTGATATTCGCCGGGTGCATCCGCTCTGGGGCGCCGGCAAAACGCTCGATATTGGCAATGCCGACGACTTCGACCCCGCCGCCGCCAGCGCCGATGCTGCGCGCGAATTCCTTAATGGCTGCGGCAGTAAGTTTTTTTTCTGACATAATATTCTCCTGTGTCATTGTATCTTCTCACCATTCAAGTCGCGCTGCCAGGGCGTGCTCTGACGGAATTTATGGCTGAATTTTTCTTTGCAGGCGTCGCGTTCTTCTAGGGCTACCACGCAAGCGCGTCCGCAGGCAGCGGCCACGCGTTCGACTGTCTCGAAGCGTCCGTAGTTGGTGGGGATGGCGCCATTTTTGCAGCGCAAACAGAGGTCGTTATTGCGTTTGGCCACCGGTCGTTCGTATCCAGCCAGCCCGAAAGGCGTTGCCTTTAGCGGGTCGAGTGCCTGCAACGGGCAGGCTGCGATGCATTGCCCGCAGTCGTTGCAGAGATGTGGCTGGAAGGGCAGGTCGGATTCCAAATCAGCATCTGTAAGCAGCATTGCGAAGCGTTGGCGCGGTCCGAATTCCGGGGTTAAGAACAGCCCATTCAAGGCGGTTTCGCCCAAGCCGGCGGCCTGAGCCATAATTCGGTATTTGAGAATCACGTTCGGGGCGGGCTTGCCGGGTTGCACTGGCACTCCGACTTCCTGGCCGTCGCAGTCATAGGCGAAGAGCGGTACTGCTTCAAAACCTTGGGTTTCCATCCAGATGGCCAAATCGTAAGTCGTTTTGGCCAGCAGATTGTCTTCCAAAGTTAAGAAGCCGAATTGGGCAAACGAGTTATCCATCTCGTGGCCTTGCTCGATGCCGCGGAGAGTGCCGCGGGGAATTTTGCGACCGACGACGATTACGTTATTGGCCTGGGGGAAGATAGAGAGCGGATTATCTTTGGCCGGGAGGTATTTGAGGATATTGACGGCTGCAATGCCGACTAGGTCGGCCCCGAATTGCCGGGCGGTTTGTTTTACTTGTTGGGAGTTCATTTGCAATCTCCTTTCAATGCTGTGGGAATGACGCTGGGATGGCCTAAGAGATCGCGCTGCCAAATCGCCCGCTGGCGGAATTTCTGCTGGAATTTTTCCGTGATTTTGTTTTCCAGTGCTACTAGGCAGGCCCGGCCGCAAGCCGCTGCCAGGCGGTCGAGTGGCTCGCTGCTGAGTTCGCCACTCGCGGAGGCGCCATTTTGGCATTGGCGGCATAAGTTGCTGTTGAGGTTGAGTTTGCCATTCTGACAGGAATACGCCTGCAAAGGGCAGGCGTCAATGCAGGCCTGGCAGTCCAAACAGAAGTCTAGTTCGCAGGTCTTGTCGCCTTCGAGTTCGAGGTCGGTGAGGAGCAATCCCAGACGTTGGCGGTGTCCGAATTGCCCAGTCAGGAAGAATCCGCCCTTGCCGATGCTGCCGAGGCCAGCCGCTTGGGCCAAGGCCTTGACCTCGAGTTGGGTATTTTGCTCGCCTTTGGGGGTGCCGCCAGTCATCGGTGTGGCCTCGGCGCCTGCGCTTTCCAAGAAGCAGGCCAAGTTATAGGTGACACGAGACAGGAAGGTGAATTCTCCCCAAGTTTTGCCGAAGTGCCCATAAGTGCTGCCGAAGTTAGTACCCTCTTCTATTCCACGGAAAGACCCGCGCAAGATTTTTCGGCCCACGACGATAACCGATTGGCATTGAGGCATAATGCTCAGTGGATTGGTTGCTGTCGGCCAGTCGGCCCAGCGGCTGCGTGGGGCGATGCCAATGAGATCGGCACCCAGCGCCCGAGCCTGAGTTTTCAGTTCGATGGCATTCATTACTGTGGTCATCCTTTTGTTGCTGGAGTCAATTCTGACTACGGTTTTGGATCGCTAAAGTATGCTAAAAGGCATTGGAACGGCAAAAACACAGCCTGGCTAAAGCGCCGCGTTTTGGGGGATTAAAATTCTGCTATTTTCCCGGCAGTTTCGCGAAGTGCGGTTATGAATGCAGGTACGGCAGTGTTGTGATGTCGTGCGGCTGGGTAATACAAGCCTACTGCGGCCAGTAAATTTCGCTTTGAGAACACAATCGGTACTGCCAAAGCTGTGACCATCCCGCCTTTGTTGAAAATCACTTCAGCGCGCTGCCGGATGGTCGCCAAAATGCCGGCGCGGTCGCTCGGGTTGTCGAATTCCGGCCAATCCGCTGCCGCGCTTGGTAATTTATGCAGCAGCGCCTGCAGTTCTTTGGCCGGCAGCTGGCTTAGCAGAATACGTCCGGTGGCGGTGGAATAGAAATTCTGGTCCGCGCCTAGATTAGCCGCGACTTTCAATTGCTGCTGTGATTCTAAGGCTACCAAGGTCTTGCGTTGATGATTTTTGTACAAGCACAGCACTACTGTTTCTTTCATCTGACTAAGCAGAGATTGCAACGCCGGCAGCGCGTGAGCAGTTAAAGCTTCTTCGCTGTCAGTGTCCCCAGCAAACGTGCACTTGTCAGTCAAAGCATAACGACGATTGGCCGACAGTTGCTGGACATAACCCAAATCCTGCAACGTGGCTAGGATATTCCGGCAAGTGGGTAGCTTCAGGACACCGAGACGGGATAATTCAGTAAGCGATAGACCATCTTGGTCAGCAGAACCCAAGCGCTCTAATAAAAAAAAGGCGCGTTCAAGTGATTGGATATTGGCCATAGTTGTTTACTTCCATAATGCTGAAGTGTAGTTCAGCAATGATAAAATAAACGGAGTTTTGTATTCTGCAAGTGCAGAGGTAGTTTTTTTGTAGTTTTTTTGTTAATTGTCCAAGAGTTGGCTGCGGAGCTTCTATCTCCGGTCACTTTAAAAATGCCAATAGCCGGTCATTTTCAGGTGTTACTGAGGCGAAAAAAAAGCCAGCTCC
>CAZUCG010000014.1:0-14821 GCA_964619145.1 uncultured Lentisphaeraceae bacterium
AAGGCATATTTCCAGTTATTCAGCAACGGCACCCAGCTCGATACGGCCACCGCCCGCCGCCTGGCCGCCCTCGGCAACGTGACACCGCTGATTAGCATTGAGGGACTGGAAAACGAGTCGCGACGCCGACGCGGTCAAGATGACGTCTTCGCAAAATCCCTGGCCGGCTTGCAGACCGCTGTCGAGGCGGGGTTGTTTACTGGCGTCTCAGCCAGTATCAATAAGCATAATTTTGCCGAATTGGTCAACCGCGAGTACCTGAATTTTCTGATTGACAAAGGTGTGCATTACCTATGGTATTACATCTATCGGCCCTGCGGAAAAGACCCGGAGATCGACGCCAATGTCCTTGCGGAAGAGCAAATTTTTCAGCTCCGGAAATTTCTCGTCGAACAGCGCGTCTCAGCGAAGATTTTGTTAATTGATGCATACTGGGATGCGCACGGTCGTGCGCTCTGCCCTGGTACCACGGGAATTTCGCATCACATCGCCCCGAATGGCGCACTGGAATTCTGTCCAGTAGTGCAATTCTGTGGCGGCAAGCTCAACAGCTCGGCAACCAACTTGGAAGAGCTCTTGCAACAAGACACCTTTCTGGGAAATCTGCGTTCCTTCACCTCCGAATTAGGTCGCAGCTGTGTGTTGCTGGAATCGCCGCGTGAATTGCTGGAGTTCTTGCGGGCTGAACAGGCCATAGACTGCTCGGACCGCGATGCCTGGAGTGAGCTGTCCGCCCGCGGGCCAGTGCCTAGTCACGACTTGCCCGGGCGCGAACTGCCAGAGAAATCTTTTTGGTACCGCCTGGCCAAAAAATACTACTTCTTTGGTTTTGGAGCTTACGGATAGTGAATCAGCCAACCAGACATAATTTGGTTCCAGCAGAATTCTCCCAACGGACTGAAATCCGCGCGGCTACTCGCGCCTGGGTGCAGGCGAAGAACCTTGCGGCACCCCAGACGCTGGAGAGCCTGCGAACTCACGCCAGCAATTGCCGGCAAGCCGCGGGCTATCCCCAGGAATGGGAAAAATATACTATGATTATGCTCAGCAATGCCTTATGGGAGCCATTCATCAGGCATATCCGCAAAAGTGCGCGGCTGCTATTGTTGCCATTCTGCCTCCGGGACCAAGAACACTGCCAAGCGACTTTTGATGAACTGGGACTGCTTTGTGCCCAATGCGGACATTGCCAGATTGACGAGTTCAGTACCCTGGCCGAACAGGCAGGCATCAATGTCCTGGTGGCCGAATCATCATCAAGCGTGGCTCAATGGATTGAAAACAATGAAATTCAAGCTGTGATTGGCGTGTCTTGTTTGACTTCGCTGGAAAAAGCCTTCCCATCTATGAACAGTAACGCCGTCCCCGGCTTGGCCATACCGCTGCTTGCAGATGGCTGCCGAGATACTAAATTCGACCTCAACTTCCTCTTGGAAGCACTAGCTCTAGAGGAAGACGAACCGTTGTATTCGGTGTCTTCGGCTGCCATTTTTAAAAATATCGCTGACCTCTTTACGGCGGCCCGGGTACGCAAGTACCTCCAAGCCACGAGCGACTATTTGCGCTCTTTCCCGTTTGAAGTCGAGCAAGCGCTATGCGGCCACGGCAAGCACTACCGACCTTTCATCACCGGCGGTAGTTATTGCGCGCTGACGAACAGCAGCTACCTGCCGGAATTCCTGGAACCGATAATTTTGGCGGTGGAATGTTTTCATAAAGCCTCGCTAATCCACGACGATATCGAAGACAATGACGATACTCGTTATGGCGAGGCTGCCCTGCATCGCCGACTGGGAATACCGGTCGCCTTAAATCTCGGCGATTTCTTGATTGGTGAGGGCTACAGGCTGCTGAGCCACAACTCCATCCCCATCGCAATCCGAACAGAGCTAGTGGCCCAAGCCGCCCAGGCACATTGCGAGCTGTCGCTGGGACAAGCACAGGAATTTGAAGCGCGCCAGCAGAACATCTCTTTGGAGCAATGCTTAGAAAGTTATCGCCTGAAAACTGCCCCGGCCTTCCGAGTCGCATTCTACCTGGGTGCCATCGCCGCCGGGAAATTCGAACCGTATCGCCAACGTTTTCAGGTCTATGCCGATACGCTGGGGATCGCTTATCAGCTCTATGATGACCTCGAAGACGAGCTGCCCAACTCAGCCTCGGCCGTCGATTGCCTGATGCTTGGACAGGGACTCTCCCGAGTAGATGCCCGAGGAGAAATTTCTGCGCTATATAATCAATACCGACTCAAGACCTTTGCCTTGCTCGAGGAATTCGCTGAGCCAGTGCTAAAGACATTCTTATATCGCGTAACCGCGAAGGTGTTAAAAAATGTCTGCTGATTCTTTCGCCAGTGAATTTTACTGCACTTGCGCTAGAGGCTACGCTCGAATGTCAACTGAAGCGCAAGAGGTCTTAGCTGAGAGTGTCAACAGTTCTCAGACGGCCAATGGTTTGTTTGTTGATGGCGCCGGCAAAGCAGATTTGTACTACACCTTGTTCGGCCTGCTGCTGGCTGCAATCAGCGGAGCAGACAGCAATCCCACTGCCGGCCTTAAAGCATTAAAGAGCCAGGACTTCAACAAGCTGACAATCGTCCACGCCTCAGCCTATTTGCGTTCTAAAGGACTGCTTTGGCTGCTACAACGAGTGCCGCTGAATTACCGAGCACGAGTCGTTCAGAATCTGAGACTACCAGGAGCACGGCAGGCAGAATCGCTGCTGCTGCGTCCGAAGGTGGACTTTCCCCAAAATGATCCTAATTCACCATATAGTCTTTTTTTGCTCAACACACTGCTAGCTGATTGTGGCTTGCCAACCCGAGATTCTTCGCTTGCCGAATACCGTTTGTCCAACGCATTGTACAGCAATCTCCGTCAGACAAAGACCTACAGCGTCAATGCTACCGCGGCGGCACTATGGTTGTTAACAGCGGAAGAACGGCAGGAAACGGCTTACGCCCTGCAAGCCTTGCAACACCCAGATGGCTCTTTCGCCGCTGCCGAAGCAGTCCAGCACGGCGACCTGCTCTCGACCGCCACAGCAATCTTTTCACTTAAGAGGTGCGCAATGCCGTTGCAGTACGACGTAAGAAATTTCCTCCGGAGTTGTTTTCGCGACGACGCTCTGTTTGCCAGCACCCCAGAGAGCCCCGCCGGCGACCTCGAATATACTGTCTACGGCCTGATGGCAATGGGAGGGCAGCTATGATTAGCCAAAAATTTTCTGAGATCCTTCTGCAACAACGTAATTCCGAAGGTTTTTTTATTAGTCAGCTCTCGGATTCTGCCGTCTCGACCGCGACTGCCTGCGTCGCCCTGGAACTCGCTGATGCGCAAAAATACACTCAGGAGTTACAGCTCGCCAAGGACTGGTTGCTGACTTATCGCGACGCGGACGGCCTGTATGGCGATTCGCCAGAATCGCCTGCCAACCTGACTGCGACCTTCCTGGCTTACGTGGCCCTTTCTCGTGACGAACGATACCGCGAGGCGTTGGACAATACCCGTAACTGGCTGATACAGCATTTCGGAGACTTCAGCTTCGCAGCCGTCAAACAAACAATCACAGCAGAATATGACGACGACTTGACTTTTTCAGTACCCATTTTGGCACTCGCGACTGCTGTCGACTTTTTCTCAGACACTAAGAAGGCCTGGCAAGAGATGCCATATTTCCCATTCGAGGCAGTCGCTGTCCCCGAGGCACTTTTTCGCCACTTGCGCTTGCCGGTAGTCAGCTATGCACTACCAGCTCTAATCTGTGTCGGGCTGGCGCAACTGGCACACTCCAGACGAAGCCCGCTCAAGCCTCTGCGCTCATTATTCAAACCCAAAGCACTACGGGTCCTCGCCAGCAAACAGCCGGAGAGCGGAGGTTTTTTGGAAGCGGCACCGCTTTCTGCTTTTTGTGCCTTATGCCTCTGTGCAGCTGGTCTGCATAAGCACCCAGTTACAGAAAAAGCATTGCGCTTTTTGCAGGAGACCCAGCGCGGCAATGGCGCTTGGCCGATCGACTGCGATTTGAACCAATGGGTCACTTCTTTGGCCCTAAGCAATATCGGCGAATCCCTGCCCGCAGAAGAAAAATTCTCTTACCGTAATCTCTTGAAAGAGCAGCAATGCAAAGAAGTCCATCCCTACAGCCAAGCCGCGCCAGGCGGCTGGCGTTGGACCAATCGCAGCGGCGGCGTGCCCGATGCAGACGACACAGCCGCGGCACTGATTGCCTTACACACTCTGGGTGAACGCAGCAGCGACAGCGTCCGGCAGGGCATTATCTGGTTGCTCGATTTGCAGAATCCTGATGGCGGCATCCCGACCTTTTGCCGTGGCTGGGGGAGGTTCCCCTTCGACCGCAGCGCTGCCGATCTCTCGGCCCACGCCTTCAAAGCCTTTTCCCTCTATGAGCCGATGCTGCCAGCGGACTTGAAAAAGCGCATTGAGAAAGCCAAACAAAAAATCCTCGCCTACTTGAAGAATAAGCAACAACAGGACGGCTCATTTGTGCCGTTATGGTTCGGTGACCAGACCGCGTCAAGGGGAGGCTTGGCGCCAATTTACGGCAGCGCCGTGGTCCTCGAGCATCTGGCCGGAACAGAAGCGCCCTTCCTGGCTGCGACGGTGCAATTTCTACTCCAGCATCAACATCCCAGCGGCGGCTGGGGTAACCCTGCCGAAGATGGCTGTGACTATGTGCTCTTTACCGCCCGTTGCATTCGTGCGCTGCAGCCCTATCACGAGGCCCACGCGGCCATCATCCGCGCCAAGACATTCTTGCAGCCATTTCTGGAAAATCCCGCGACGATACCCTTAGAGCCGATCGGGTTGTATTTTGCCCATCTCTGGTACAGTGAAAAACTCTATGCGCCAATTTTCCTGGCTGCCAAGGAAATTGACAAATGAAGTCCGCCCTGTTCCTGTGCAAATTTCTCTTAATTCTCCTGGCCGTGCTTAGCCTGCAAAGCTACCTGAACTTTGTGTCCCACAAAAAAATAGAATACGCCACCGAGTGGCGCGATAAATCCGAGCATCGCCAAGTCAAACAAGTGCAGACTCAAATCGGACGCGATTTCACCCGCTTACAGCCCGACGACATCCTGCGGGATTTCAGTGGACTATGGCCTGCTTTCCGTGGACCAAGACGGGACAATGTCGTCGCTGACGCTATCACGCTGCAAAAAAAATGGGGCCCGTCTGGACCGCGGGTGTTGTGGCGAGTTCCCTTAGGCGAGGGCTATGCTGGCGCCATCATCGTCAATGCGCGAGTATATCTACTTGATTATCTCGAACAGGAAAACGCCGATGCGCTGCGCTGTTTTGCCTTGCATTCCGGCGAGGAATTATGGCGACGCTGCTATCACAATCCGATCCGCCGCAACCACGGCAAATCCCGCACCGTGCCCGCATACTCCAGCAATGTCGTAGTCTCGCTCGGCCCCGCCGCCCACCTGATGGCCGTCGATGCAACCAGCGGCGCGTTGTTGTGGACCCGGGATTTAGTGCGCGACTATGGCACTGTAGTCCCGCAATGGTATGCCGGACAATGCCCGCTCATTGATGCTGATCGGGTCATTCTAGGCATCGGTGGTAACAAAGTGCTAATGGCGGCCTTGGCGTTAACTACAGGCGAAACGCTCTGGGAACTCCCAAATGAGCAGGACATCGAGATGTCACACGCCTCTGTGCTGCTGACTGAGTTTCACGGTGTCAAGCAGTATATTTACGCTGGCATTGGCGGCATCACCGCCTGCGCTGAGGATGGCGAACTTCTTTGGCAGAACCGTAGCTGGAAACCGCCCGTCTGGGCACCGACACCAGTGAAAATTGCTGCCGACAGGCTGTTTATGACTGCCGGCTACGGGGCCGGAGCAGCTATCTTGCAGATTGACTCCAGCAAGGGTAAGTTCACGGCTACTTTAAGCGAGAGTTGGAAACCCAATCAGGGGCCTGCCTCTGAACAACAAACGCCGCTCTTACTGGGCAATTTGTTGATTACCATCCAGCCGAAGGATGCCGGTGCTCGACGCTCAGAGCTCATTGCCGCCGAAGTAGCGACGTTGCCAGCAATCAGCGCCAGCAGCGGAAAAAGCCGCCGTTTCGGCTTAGGTCCATACCTTTACGCCGATGACGCATTCTGGATCGCAGACGACGACGGCGTTTTGCACATCTACTCATTTTCGGAGCAACAATTTACTGAGCTTGCCAAGTACAAGGTCTTGCCAGGTGTCGATTCCTGGGGCCCGATAGCTTTAGCCAATGGCATTATGCTCTTGCGTGATTCCACCTCAATGGTCTGCCTGGATTTACGGAAGGAACCGTAATTATGAAATTCAAGCGTCGCGAAATATATCTGTTTGGGTTCGGCCTGCTGGCGCTTATTGGGCTGGCAAAATTGCTCACCAGCACTTTAAGCACTCTATCCCAGCCAGAAGTTCAGCCGTCGAGGCTAAGCAAGGTAGCCGAATTGCCCAAAACGGCAATGCAGCTAGACGACTTGCGCTTTGCGATTGACCGAGAACGCAAAAGTGTCTGCGCATTTTCGCTGGTGACTGGTGAGAAAGTCTGGGAATCGACCGGCGAAGAGCGCTTCCTCATCCCCGGCGCGGCTTTCCCAATCGACCTCTCGCCAAATGGCGAACTCTGGGTGGCGAATGTCGGGCGCAAGCGCTTGGAGCAGCTCGACCCTCAAACAGGGCGCTTCCTGGCTTCCTGGGAGCCGACCAAGCCATTTGCCGGCTGCTGCAACCCCGTGCGCTTTGCCGCGTTAGCCAGGGGGCGCTTTGTCACGATGGAGAAGGGCAGACGACAAATCTGCATTTATCTACCTTCTGGAAATCTGGAAAAAATCATTACCGACAAACTATCTGTTTCAGAATATGACTACCATCTCTATCACAATGGCGAGACAGTTTTTTTATCTGATCTCCATTCTGGCCAGCAATGGGAGGTGCCATACAATGACTCGCCGTGAATTTCTTAAAAGTCTAGCTCGGTTGTTAATTAGCGGCGGCCTGGTCTGGTGGACTGCCCGTCTGGTCGGATTCTACCGGCCCAACCCCAAACGCTCAGACAGCTGCACTGCCAACGGTGTCTGCCGGCAATGCCCGGCCAGAAGCAACTGCGGCCATCCGACCGCCATCTCATTTCGGGAGGCAAGCAAATGACTCGCCGGAATTTCCTTTACACCATTTTCATCGCTTTATTAGCCGCACCCTTTGCCCTGCTGTTCCGTAAAGCCAAATCAGCGAAACCAGGGATGTTGTGGCAAATTGACCCAGACAAATGCATCCAGTGCGAGCAATGCGCCACCGAGTGCATATTGTCTCCGTCAGCAGTAAAGTGCGTCCACCAATATGCCGCTTGCGGATATTGCTTGTTCTGCAGCGGATATTATCACGATAACCGGAAAAATTTCGACACTGCGGCCGAGAATTTGCGCTGCCCAGTCGATGCCATTGAGCGCACTTACATCGAAGACCCGTATTTTGAATACAAGATCAACGAACAGAAATGCATCGGCTGCGGCAAGTGCGTCAAAGGCTGCGCTGAATTCGGCAACGGGTCGCTTTTTTTGCAAGTCCGGCATAACCTCTGCCAGAATTGCAATCAATGTCACATCGCGGCCGTCTGCCCTGCAGACGCTTTTGTCCGCGTTCCAGCCAGCAAGCCGTATATCTTCAAGCGGGCCAAGGAGGCATAACGATGTACTTTTTCTTAGCCCAAGCCCGCTTCCCTGCTCCGGAATTCGAGAATTATAACCTCCCGGAGCTGGTCCTGGAGTCAGCGCTGTTCGACACCAGCTTATTGCGAGTAGCCGGGATAGTGCTATTTATGCTCCTCAGCGGACTGTTTTTTTATCGCCTGCGCTCCCGCAAAGCGCTATTACTACTACACTTGCTGGGACTGATAATTTTCGGTTATCTGTTCACCGCTTGCCCTTGCCCGGTAGGGATCTTGCAAAACATTACTGAAGGAGCGGCCAGCGGCAGCGCGCTGCCTTTGACTTATGTGTTATTGTTTACTTTGCCATTGCTGTGTGCAATGTTTTTTGGCAGGCTCTTCTGCGCCGGTGCCTGTCCGTTAGGTGCGCTGCAAGAACTAACCCCCGGCAAAAAAATTACTGTCCCTGCCGGATTGGACCAGTTTTTGCGCTTGTTGCCTGTCCTTGTGCTGTTGTTTTCTGTCGTGGCTGCAGCCGCTGGCGTGGGCTTCCCGTTGTGCAAATTCGAGCCTTATTTACCCCTCTTTTTGCTGTCCTTCGCCCATCCGTTTATATGGCTGAGTGTCTTTTTTTTGCTGTTGGGAATTGTTGTCTCGAGGCCATTCTGCCGTTATATTTGTCCGTACGGCGTCTTGTTGCGATTGTTTTCCTTTTTGGCCTGGAAAAAACCTGTCATAACTACAGAACAATGCATCGCCTGCAGAATTTGTGAACAAGGTTGTCCCAATAACGCCATCATTGCTCCAGAGAAAGCAGACACGCCGGCTCTGCGCCAGCAAGGCCTCCGGCGAGTATCACTGCTGCTAGCCGGCCTGCCCTTGGCGTTGGCACTCGGCGGCTTCTTTGGCTACGCGGCTGCACCGTTAATGCTGCCCTTGCACAGCGCGATTAGCCTGCAACAGGAGTTGCAGAATCAAGAGCAGACCCTGGCGGTGGAAGCGTATGAGAAATCATCACTAACGCCGGCCGAATTAGAATTCAAGGCCGACCGGGCCCGGAATATCATCAGCATCGGTTTGACGCTGTCTGGGGTGCTCTTCGCGGCCTGCGTTATGGCAGAGCTGCTGGCCCAAGCCCGAAGGCGAGAAGAAGAAAAAATCTACCGCATTGACAATTCTCTTTGTCTCTGCTGTGGGAGATGCTATCAAGTCTGCCCATTGGAAAAAAAACGCCTGGCCCGGAAAGGCGCAAAAGTATGAAAGACGATTCGTTGAAAAACAGTCTGCATTTTATGCAGTGGGTGGTATTGGCCTTGATACTGTTTTTAGCAATGCTAATGGCTAACGACGCCTATCGTCGCTCCAGGCCGATTGCTGATGCCTTAATTCGCCTGGACGAACTTAAAGCCGGAAATCTTGACAACCCGGAATTAGTGCAGGCTATCCGGGAACTAGACTACGTTTATCGGGCGACTTATTTTCAGACCCAAGATCAGCAAGGGTACGGCTTTCTGCTCTTGGGCATTGCCTTTATAGTGCTCTGCCTGCTTACTGGACTGGAGCATTTTTTCTGCACCCCCAGCTTGAAAATACCACAACCGGCCACAACTTCAGCCGACAAAGAACGCCAACTGCTGCTGCTATTGGTCGTTTTTGCCAGCCTGATCTTATTGACCACAATCGTGTTTGTTCGGCCTCGTGCCAAGCCCGAAGAACTGACTTTGACAGCCAATAGCGCCAAGGCACAAGAATCTGAAGAGCCTATCGACAGCAAGGCGGCATTGTTGGCGGAGACGCAGCATTGGCCACAATTTCGCGGCTCAGTATTGCCAAATCAGAACTCCTTGCCGGCTCATTGGCAATTCACCCACAAATGGCAGCAGAAAATCCCCCTGCACGGTTACAGCTCACCGGTAATCTGGGCAGACTCAATTTTTGTCAGCGGCGGCAATGCTAAAGAACGCAGCCTCTTCTGCTACTCCGCTGAATCGGGTGAATTACTCTGGCAGGTCAACTGCAACCAAGCCCCGAAAGTTCCCGCGGTCACGGCCGACACCGGCTTTGCCGCCTCGACGCCCTGCGTGGACAACAACCGCGTCTATGCCGTTTTTGCCACTGGCGAAGTGCTCTGCTGCACGCACCGCGGTGAGATCGTCTGGCAACGCCAGCTCCCGCCAGCAGACATCCTCTACGGCTATGCCTCCTCGCCGCTGCTGCTAGGTGACAAGCTCATCCTGCAGTATGATTTGGACGATACCCAGACCATCTATGCCTTGGATGTCCGCAACGGCAAACCGGTTTGGGCGACAAAGCGGGAAAGCACGGCCTCCTGGTCCAGCCCCAGCGCCTATTACCAGCACGACAATATCACCATCTTCACTGCCGGCAATCAATTCGCAGAAGCATTCGCCGCTGACACCGGGCAGTCGCTCTGGAAATTCGCTGGCCTAGGTGGCGAGGTGGCGACCAGCGCGTTCGCCCAAGACGGGCAATTCTTTTTTGCCAATACTGGTGCCGTCATCGCCAGTTTTTCGGCCCAGGATGGCCGAGTCATCTTTCGTAATGACAATTCGCCGGCCCCGGATGTCGCCTCACCGGTAGTCATCGGCGAGGTGTTTTTGTTATTCGACAGCGGGGGAGTCGCAATTGGCCTAGACAGCAAGACTGGCGAAGAACTCTACGAGGCGGAATTCTCAGATGGCTTTTATGCCTCGCCAGTAGTTTTAGGCGGTAAAGTCGTGGGCGTCAATATGAGTGGTGAGTTATTGCTGCTGACTGTCAATCGTGAAGGAGTATTTACCGACGGCAAGTACGACTTGGGAACCAAGGTCGTCTCGGTGCCAGCCTTCCATCGAGGGAATATCGTTATCCGCACCTTCGCCAATGACTTACTTTATCTGGAGGCACACGAGAAATGATCCACCCTCTGTTGCCTGAACTGATTGAATTGCAAAATCGGGACCGCTATTTGCGGCCCGAGGCCTTGGCTGCTCTGGGTAAAAAGCTCGGCCTAAGCTTAAACCACATTTACAGCGTGGCCACGTTTTATCACGCCTTCAGATTCACCCCCAGCGGCAAGCATCAGATCAAGGTCTGCGTCGGCGCAGCCTGCTACGTCAAGGGCGCCGAAACAATCTATGCCGCCTTTGCTAAGCACCTGCAGCTGGCAGAAGACTCCGACACCTCCGCGGATGGCCTCTTTACCCTCAGCAAAGTCGCTTGCCTCGGCTGCTGTATGCTGGCAGTCGCAGTCCAGATCGACCGGCATATCTTCGGATACGTCAGCAGCGAGAACATCCCGCAGCTCTTAAAGGATTTCCTGCAAATGGCCCAGGAAGAGCTATCGGACCCCGAGAGCTATGCTGGCAATAACAACCTGCCTTCAGCGGAAATCCGCCTCTGCGGGTGTTCATCCTGCCAGGCAGCCGGCAGTGACCGAATTATCCGGGCCTTGAAGCGCGAGCGCGCTAAAAACGACTTCGCGTTCACGGTCAAAGAGGTCGGCTGCCACGGGCTGTCCGCACGGGCACCGTTATTGACTGTCGTCAGCAAAGGGCTGTATTATCATTACGACACTGTGCGGGAACACCACCTCAAGACTATTCTGGACAGGCATTTCAGCCCCAAGACGCTGTTGCGGCGAGCCAATTGGCAGGCACAACTGGCCTTGCATTCGTGGTATAACCGTAAATGCCAGTGCCAGGCGGAAATCAGCACCTCGCCGGAACTAGGCGAATATGCCCGCTTGGTGACTGCCAATAGCGGCCAGGACCACCCCGAGGACCTCTGCGAATACCAACGCCACGGCGGCTTCCAGGCGTTGCTCCGAGCCTCTCAGATGACCCCTGAGCGGGTGATCGAGATTCTCGAGGCAGCGCAACTACGTGGTCGTGGCGGCGGCGGCTTCCCGACCGGGCAAAAATGGCGTCTGGCTTGGTCTGCTGACCGGCAGCCCAAAGTCGTGGTCTGCAATGCCGACGAAGGCGACCCGGGTGCCTTTATGGACCGGATGTTCTTGGAGTCTTACCCCTACCGAGTACTGGAAGGGGTCCTGATCGCCGCCTGCGTCTTACAGGCTAAATGCGCAATCATCTACCTCCGGGACGAATATACTCAAGCGGTGGCCGTCTTACAGCGCGCCGTCGCCAAACTGCAGGACACACCGTTTTACCGCCTGTCAGGAAAAGATTTCTCGCTGCTCATCTTCAAAGGCGCCGGGGCATTTGTCTGTGGCGAAGAGACCGCGTTGCTGGAATCGCTGGAAGGTCAGCGCGGCATTCCGCGGCCCCGGCCGCCCTTCCCCGTATCTGCGGGTCTAAATGGCTTGCCCACGCTAATCAACAACGTCGAGACGTTCGCCTGCGTGCCGGTGATCTTAAAAGACGACGGCGTGGTCTTTCAGTCCTACGGCACCGAACACAGCAAAGGCACAAAGGCTTTCGCACTGGCTGGAAAAGTCCGCTACGGTGGGCTGATTGAAGTGCCCATCGGCATTAGCATCGCTGAAATTGTCGAGAAATATGGCGGTGGCGCAGAAGACTGCCATCAGGTGAAGGCAGTGATGATCGGCGGTCCCTCTGGCGGCTGTATCTCACAGCAAAACTTCAACTTGGTCGTAGATTACGAGACCCTGCAAAAAAATGGCACAATGATGGGCTCTGGTGGCCTGGTGGTCTTGGATGAGTGCGACTGCTTAGTTGACCTCTCACTCTATTTCTTGCGCTTCCTGAAAGACGAATCGTGCGGTAAATGCGTATTTTGCCGCGAGGGCCTGTTACGGTTGTGCGATTTGGTCGAGAAGCTGACTCTCGCTGGCAAAAAAGACGCTATTCTGTTGACCGACATCGAAAACTTGGCACTACACATCAAGCAAGGCTCGCTCTGCGCCCTAGGCCAAACAGCGCCTAATATGGTCCTGAGTGCAATGCATTCCTATCGGCACGAATTTGAGGAACATCTGCAAGGCAATTGCCCGGCTGGGAAATGCCGCGAGCTGACTGAATTCCAGGTCAGCGATGATTGCATCGGCTGCACTAAATGCGCCCAGGCTTGCGCGGTGCAGGCCATCGAATGCGTGCCGCTGGAAACTGCCCATATCGACCAGAGTAAATGTGTTAAATGCGGCGTCTGCCGCTCTATCTGCCCCCAAGGCGCCATTCACAATATCCGCGGCAGCAATGTCAGCGAGAGCACTGTCCCCTTCCCTGTTTTCCTACCCCAGACAGTGGCCGCGGAGGTCATCACCGTGGACGGCCAGGAATATCCCTTCCGGGCTAACTGGCGACTGCTGGACTATGCCGAAGAGCAGCACTGGAATATCCCGACATTATGCTATCTCGAAAAGGTAGAAGGCACTGCCCACTGTATGGTCTGCGCCTCTTGGGATGCCTCCATCGGGCGATTCATTCCCTCCTGTGAACAATTTGTCCAGCCCGGCCACGTTTATGAGACACAAGGTGAACGCGTGCGCACCTTTCGGCGAAATGCTTTAACGCTGATGCTGCGACGACACGATTTCCGCTGCGGCTCCTGCGTAGCCAAAGGCGATTGTCGCTTCTTTGAGCTGATTCGCGAATATGGCGCCAAAAAAGAGAAAACCGACCGGTTTTTTCCGTCTCCTGTCACCTCAAGGCATCTCACCTTTGACAGCGGCAAATGCATCCTTTGCCATCGCTGCTGCACGCTTGCCAGCGATTATCTGAGTATGCACCAGCGCTCCGAAGCGGCCTGCGTCTCGCCAGCACCAGGCTCCTGGGATGATATCCCAGCGGAAATCAGCAAGGGTCTGTCTGCCGTCTGCCCCACTGGTGCCCTGAGATTTTACGACCGGGGGCCAGACTCTTAGGATTTGCGGCACCTCGGCCCGGCCAATTAGTGACTACTACCATCTGGTTCTTTGCCAAGAAATGTCTTTACGCATCACCATTATTCTTTCTGCTGTCGCCGGCATCATCTGCCTGACGATGTTTTTTCGTCGGCTTGCCCTGCCGGAGGCGCAGCCGATTCCCAGTGCCGCGCCAGCTCGCTTTGGCATAGTGCAGCTGGACACCTCGCCACTGGGAGAGCTGACCGGCATCGACTCCGGACTGCTGGCCGGCAATACCCGCGGTGAAATCCAATTATTCCCGACTACCTCGCCGGACGCTCCGGCACAGACTTACAAACTCACCCAGTACGCTATCACTGCACCAATTCTATACCAGCAAGAGACATTTTTTGTCGGCGATGAAGGCGGTGTCTTTTGGGCCTACAACTTTACCGAGGGCGTCAAATGGTCTTTCGAGACTGGTAATCGAATTGCCGGCGGGGCAATCTATGCCCAAGGGAAGGTCTACGTCGGCTCGTACGACCAAGTGTTTTATGCTTTCGAAGCCGAATCAGGAAAACTGCACTTTCAACTCGAATGCGACGGCAGTATCAATGGCAGCCCGGCCTTGTCCACAGTGCAAAAAGCAATTTTTCTGGGAAACTGCGATGGCA
The DNA here is from genome assembly GCA_964619145.1 of uncultured Lentisphaeraceae bacterium. Taxonomy (GTDB): domain Bacteria; phylum Verrucomicrobiota; class Lentisphaeria; order Oligosphaerales; family Oligosphaeraceae; genus JAAZIZ01. The sequence continues at coordinate 14,142 of CAZUCG010000014.1, forward strand.
TTTTACGCAAAATCGCCATCCCCTCCGGAGAACTCAGCGCCAGTATCGACTTGCAATCGCCACTGCCGGCCAGCCCATTGCTGTTTGCTGAAATCTTATATGTTTTGACCCACGAGGGCGAATTACTGGCCCTGAGCACTACTGATCTCAGGGTTATTTATCGGGTTCAGACACCAGATAACTATCTCTCCACACCTTATGCCGCCGATGATTTTCTCTTCCTGACCACTTCCGCTGGTGCCATTTACGTCCATTCCTTGATTAGCGGCCTGCGCCTGGCCACTATCGAAACAGCAGAGAATATGACCCCCTTGCAAGCCAGCCAAGCAGGAGTATATTTTGCTATCTCCGCCCGCGGAAAAGTCCTGGCCTATCGCCACAACGGCGATGCCTGGCAAAGAGAGATATTGGCGAATTTTCAAAGTGATTTCCGCCAGAGTTGCCGACTGGCCGGCAATAGGCTCTTCGCGGCTGATATTACCGGTGGACTTTTTTATTGTGAGCTGCCAAAATGATGCTGAAGATACAAAATATCGCCAAGAATTTCTCCTACGCCGGAGAAAACATCACTTTATTTAATAATTTCTCACTTTCTCTGCTGCAAGGAGAAGCCAAGGTTATTCTCGGTCCCTCCGGCAGTGGTAAAACCACCCTCTTGCGCGTCATCGGCGGACTGACAG
>CAZUCG010000015.1:0-14806 GCA_964619145.1 uncultured Lentisphaeraceae bacterium
TTTCAAATGGCTGCTGCGCTGCGGTTACGGCTCAGGCATCGCTTCCTTGGCCACGAGCTGTTCTATTTCGATCGGCAATCCGCCGCCGCCCAGTGCGGCATAGAGCTGCAACTGGCTGCTGTGTTCAACTAACTGCAGGCTAATCAGCCCCTGCTGAGCACTGAACAACGAGCGCTGGGCATCAAGAACGCCGAGATAGCTATCGACGCCTTTCTCAAAACGGAATTGCGCCAGGCGATAGGTCTCCGCCAGCGCCTCGACCAGCGCTTTCTGAGCCTGGAGTTGATCACCGATGCTACGGCACAAGGCCAGCGCGTCGGCTGTCTCGCGGAAAGCGCTTTGGATGGCTTTTTCGTATTGGGTCAAGGCCATCTCGCGCTGCACTTTGCTGGCCCGGTGCGCCGACCAGGTGCGGGCATCAAAGATGGGCAACGAAATCTGCGGGGCAAAACTCCAAGTACCATTGCTGGATTTGAACAGCCCGGATAACTCATCGCTAGCGGTCCCCAGAGCACCAGTCAGGGTAATACGAGGGAAGAATGCCGCTCGGGCCACTCCGATAGTAGCCTGGGCAGCCATCAATTGATGCTCGGCAGCGATAATATCAGGCCGCAATAACAGCTGTTCGGAAGACAATCCCGGCCGCAAGGTGACAGGCATTGCCAGACCAGCTAATTTCGTCGGTAGCAATTGCTCGGGCAACTGCTCTCCCAACAAGAGCCGCAGGGCGTTCTCGGCTTGGGCGGCTTGTCGTTGATAGCGAGCTAAATCAACCCGAGCGATCTCCAGCGGAGTTTGTGCCCGGCGGTAATCTAATTCAGTCACCAAGCCATTCTGATATTGACGTTGCACTAAGTCGTACACCTCGAGTTGCGCCTGCAGAGTCTCTTCCGACAGCTGCAACGCTTCGCGATCGGCCGCCAGCGCCCAATACGATTGCGCCACAGATGAAATCAGCAGAATCCTCGCGCTCCGGCAGGCTTGCGCGGTGGCCAGGTATTCCTGCAAGGCCTGTTCGCTCAGACTGCGCAAATACCCGAAAAAATCAAGTTCCCAGGACAGCACACTGAGATTGGCGGAGTAATGTTCGCTGGTGCGTGATTGTCCTGCAGGAGTCAGATCGGCCGCACTGCGTTGGCGTCCGCCGCCGCCGACCGCATACAAGCTAGGGTATAATTCTTGGCGTTGGATGTTATACATCGCCCTAGTCAGCTCGACTCTCTGCCCCGCCAAGCGCCAGTCGCGGTTATTCTGTAGAGCGATCTCGATTAATTGCTGCAGTTTGACGTCGGTAATGAATTGCCGCCAAGGCAGCTGGCTAATATCAGCCGGGGCAGTTTCTGCCGCGACTTCGTCGCCCGGCAGGGCAGTCGGCACCGGCGCTTCTGGGCGTTGATATTCAGGAATCAGAGTACAGGCACCGCCGAAAAGTACGGCACCGATCATTATGCAGGCTAATTGTATTTTCATTGTAGAGCTCCATTCAGCGTTGCGGCTTCTCTCCGGCGGGCTTTACCAAAAGTTTTTTCAATCAACACGTAGAACACCGGCACAAACAGCACCACCAAGACGGTACCGCTGATCATACCACCCAATACTACGGTGCCAATAGCATTCATCGCGCCGGCACCAGCGCCAGTGCTCAGAGCCAACGGCAAAACTGACAAGCCAGTAGTCATCGAGGTCATCATAATCGGTCGCAAGCGCAAGCGCACCGCCATTAGGGCAGCTTCTTTCAAGCCCATTCCTTGGCGCACATTGCCCATCGCGAATTGCACAATCAAGATGGCATTTTTGGTAGCTAAACCAAGCGTATTCAATAGCCCAATCTGGAAATAAACGTCGCTGGGCAAACCCCGCCATTTTGCCGCCAGTACGCCGCCAATCACGCCCAACGGCAAAATCAGCAATACTGAAATCGGGATATCCCACTCGCCGTACAAGGCGGCTAGGAACAAAAATACAATCAGGATGGAAAAGAAATACAGCAAACCAGTCTGACTGGTACCCTGTTTTTCCTGATATGAGAGCCCGGTCCATTCATAATCATAACCCTGCGGCAACTGCTTAGTATATTCCTCCATAATCGTCATAGCATCGCCAGAGCTCAAGCCCGGGGCCGGCTGCCCCCAGATATTCACTGACGGGAAGGCATTGAAACGCTCTAATCGTGGCGAACCGCTGGACCAAAATCCACTAGCAAAGGCCGAGTAGGGTACCATCTCTCCCTGCCGATTGCGGACATACAAGCGCTGCAAATCCTCCGGCAGCATCCGATAAGGCGCATCAACTTGGGCATAAACACGTTTCATCCGGCCATTCTGGATATAATCATTGATGTACGCACTACCAAAAGCCGCTGAGATGGTAGTATGGATGGAGTTAATGGGCACGCCTAGGGCACCGGCCTTATCCCAATCCACGTCAACACGATATTCAGGGACATCCTCCATACCGTTAGGGCGAACATTGATCAGGCGCTTGTCCTGCATTGCCAACCCCAGTAGTTGATTGCGAGCCTGGATCAGCGCCTCGTGCCCAGCGCCGGCTCGGTCGACCAACTGTAAGTCGAAACCCTGAGCTGTACCCAATTCTGCAATGGCGGGCGGTGGGAAGGCGAAGATCATCGCGTTATGGAACTGCGCGAAATAAGCCGTCGCCCGAGCGGCTACGGCCTCCGCGTGCAAATCGGCTCGTCGGCGCTTATCCCAATCTCGCAATTTGACAAAGACCATAGAGTTATTCTGGGCCTGGCCGGAGAAGCCGGCACCGGCGATCGTGGCGCAAGATTCCACGGCTTCTTTTTCTTGCACTAAGAAAAAGTCCAGGACTTTTTCCAGCATCGCTTCATTTTGTTCCAAAGTAGCACCGGTCTGCATAATCAACTGAGTAAAGAGGGTGCCCTGGTCTTCATCAGGTAAATAGCTGGTGGAAAGATTACTAAATATATACAATAATCCGGCTACTATAATTATATACACCAGGACAAAACGCACTGTGCGGGCCAAGCTATAGCCGACTACATCCACCAAGGCATCGCGAAAACGATTAAAGCCCCGATCAAACCAGTTAAAGAATGACTGTAAAAAGCCTATGCTGCTAGCGGCTGTTTTTTGTCCTTTGGGAATCGGCTTCAAGATATTAGCGCACAAAACCGGTGTCAAGATCAAAGCCACCGAGACTGACAGGATCATTGAGGTCACCACGGTCATCGAAAATTGCCGATAGATAATACCGGTGGAGCCACTGAAGAAGGCCATCGGCCCGAACAAGGCCGATAAGACCAGCGCGAAACCAATCAGGGCGCTAGTGACCTCACGCATCGATTTAGCGGTAGCTTCTTTTGGCGACAGGCCCTCATCACTCATTAAGCGCTCGACATTCTCAACCACTACAATTGTATCATCGACCAGCAGACCGATAGCGATCACCATCGCGAACATCGTCAACATATTGATAGTGAAGCCAAAGACGTTCAAGGCGGCACAAGTGCCCAACAACACCACCGGTACCGCAATCGTCGGGATCAAAGTCGCGCGTACATTGCCCATAAATAGCCACATCACCAGAAAAACCAGCACCACAGCCATCAGCAGCGCTTTCACCGCTTCCATAATTGCGACTTTGACAAACGGCGTGGTGTCATAAGGATAAACTACTTTTAGACCCGGCGGGAAGTTATGACTTAATTCCTTCATTTTGGCCTTGATGGCATTCGCCGTGGTCAAAGCATTAGCACCCGGAGTCTGCCGGATGGCCAGCATCGCGACCGGCTTGCCATTGTAAGCCGGGCGGACATCGTTAACGAAGGTACCTAGCTCCGCCCGACCGACATCACGCACCCGGACGGTCGCACCGGATTCGCTATTGCGCAACGGAATATCAGCAAAGTCTTCCGTGGTGCGCAGCAAGTTCTGGATCACGATAGAATTGTTCAGGCGTTGACCTTGTACTGCTGGGGCACTACCGAACTGCCCGGCTGAGACTTCGACATTGTAAACCTTGACCGCCGCCAGCACATCCTCAAAAGTCAGTCCATACTGAACCAGTTTGTCAGGATTCAGCCAAATCCGCATCGCATACTCGAGGGCGAATTTCCCTACTTCACCGACACCGGGCACACGCGCCAGGACACCCTCGACATTCGAGATAGCGTAATCACCGACGTCTATCAAGTCCATATTCTCATCCTCGGCGACCAAGCCGACAATAATCAGATAATTCCTAGTTGACTTATTGACCATCACGCCAGTGCGCTGGACCACTTCCGGCAAGCTGGCCGTGGCCGATTGCAATTTATTCTGCACTTTTGTCCAGGCCATATCGGGGTCAACGCCAGGGGCAAAGGTCAGTTCGATACGGCAAGAACCAGAAGAATCACTGACTGAGGATAAGTACAGCATACCGTCCAAACCAGTCAAGGTCTGTTCGATAACTTGAGTAACACTGTTTTCCACCGTCTCGGCCGACGCTCCGGGATAAGTGGCGGAAATGGCGATTGTTGGTGGAGCCAGATTCGGATACTGCGCGATAGGCAGTTTGAAAATAGACAGCACACCCAATAACATAATAAAAATGGCGACTACCCAGGCAAAAACCGGGCGCTCTAAGAAAAACAGAGAAAGCATCGTTGTTCTCCAGACAAATATTTGAAAATAAAATTACTGCTGTACCGAGTCCTCGGGTGTGGCTACGCCAGGATTGATGGCCTCTTTTTCCCTCACCAGCATCCCGGAGCGCAAGCGTTGCAGGCCTTCAGTTACTATCCGGTCGCCAGACTGCAAGCCTGAACTGACCAACCAGCGGCTGCCAATGGCGCGATCAAGCTTGACCATCTTGACTTGGGCTTGATTACCGGCGTCAACGAGCATCACCATAGGATCGCCTTTACTGTCGCGGCTGACTGCTTGTTGCGGAATCAGGATGGCATCTTCTTTGACGCCTTCTTCAACTTGAGCCCGCACATACATTCCGGGCAATAACATCCGCTTGGGATTCGGGAAAATCATCCGTACTGTCAGCGATCCGGTACTCGGGTCAACCGAGACATCACGGAACTGCAAAACACCAGCCAGGGGATACGGCTTGCCATCTTCCATTAGCAGCTTGACTTGCGTCTTGCCGCCATTCGGGGTCAAGCGGCCATCCGCTAATCGGCGTTGCAAACGCAACAACTCGGCCGTCGCTTGCGGTACATCCACGTACATCTGGTCCATTTGCTGGATCGTTGCCAACGACTGCGGCTGATGCCCAGTGACTAACGCCCCGACCGTGACACTGGAACGACCAATGCGGCCAGATATCGGCGAGGTGATTTTGGTATAACCAAGGTTAATGTTGGCACTCTCTAAACTCGCCTCAGCACTGGCAATCGCGGCTTTAGCGCTCTCTATACCAGCCGTAGCGCCTTCGAACTCCGCGGCAGCGCCTAGAATACCAGCCTTCGCACGTTCAACATCGGCAATCGCTACTTGGATGGCAGCATCAGCGCGCAGCAATTCGGCTTCAGCGCCGTGCACCGCGGCCTGGGCACTCTCAATGCCGGCTTCAGACTGCCGCCGGGCCGCATCGACATCATCAAAATCCTGTTGGCTGACCGCCTTGCTAGCCAGCAACTCTTGGAAGCGCTCGGCGCGCAGGCGCAATGGCACCAGATTGGCTTCCGCGCTAGTCTGCCTGGCCTGAGCCGCACTAAGAACCGTCTTGGCGACTTCGCGGGCCGCCTGCACAGCAGCAACCTTGGCCTCGGCTACCGTTAGGCTAGCCTTGGCATTGGCTTGATTGGCTTCCGCGCGGCTACGCCCCGCCAATGCATTGGCATAATTGGCTTTGGCCAAGATCAAGGCCGCACTAGCATTGCTGACAGCAGCCTTATAAGGCGCGGGATCAATCTGGTATAAAACTGCGCCAGCTTCGACCTCTGCGCCCTCGGTAAATAAGCGCTCTTGAATCAGGCCACTGACTTGCGGACGGATCTCCGCAATCAAACAGGGCACTACTCGGCCTGGCAAATCAGTATACAGCAACAAGCGTTCTTTTTCTACGCTGACAGAACTAACTGGAACAGCTTGTGGCCCCGCAGCAATTTGCTCTTGCTGACCGCAGCCAGAAAACAATATCACACTCGCCAACAGCACCCCCACAATTGCTCTGCGTGAGGTAGTCATTCTAATTCTCTTCATTGTTGTTGCATCCCTTAAGCTGATTGGTAAATTCTTGCCCCGCAACAGCCCAGTCTGGTTTTCTAACCGGCAAACAGCGCAAGTACTAGCTAAAAAAATAGGCGAAATATTCTTCGTTATTGTAGCTCTGCCTGCAAAGCGTTGATGATCTTGGTGTATGCCTGCAGCAAAAAACTACGATCGGACTCGGTTAGCACACTCATAATCCGAGCGTATTTCTGATAACGCTCGCCTAATCGCGACTTGATGAATGCCTGCCCCGACTCGGTCAGAGAAATCTCGAACATCCGCCGATCAGTCGGATGAGCTTGCCGGACCGCGTAACCGAGCTTCTCCAGAGAGTCAAGCGCCCAAGTCATCGCTGAACGCGATAAATCAACCGCAGTGGCCAAGTCCGCCGGCGTCATAACACCGCCCTCTTGGTGAAAAAGACACTCCATTATCTCAACTAGACGAAGATTCAATCCCCAATCAGCCAGATAATCCTCTACTAAGTGCTCAATCGTGCGATGCAAATGCGTCAACTCCAAACCATCACGCAGGACATCACAGTCGATACCCTTAAATTGACTGGCATATTCAACTATGCGCTCGTGAGTGCTGGAAACTGACATTAGCAAACTCCTGAAGTTACCGTAATTGTAATAAAGTACAAAGGCATACTATACAACACCAAACTACTTTTGCAAATGGATAAACCGCCATTGGCAAGTTTCGGGGTCAAATAACTGCGGAATCAGCTTGTTTTTCTGTTCTCTGAGTTGACAAACTGGTCATTAAAAATATAGTTCGAGTTAAACCCGTGCCGAAATATCTTCTCTCCGCAGCGCTTCACCCTAACAGGAGTAATCAAGATGCCCACGCCAGCGAATCTCCTTTTTCTTTACACTGACGAGCAGGCATTCCGAACCCTGCGAGCGTATGGCAATGACCAAATCGCGATGCCGAATCTGAATCGCCTGGCCAATCAAGCCTGCATTTTTGATCAGGCTTACGTGACTCAACCAGTCTGCACGCCTTCCCGCTCCTCACTGCTGACCGGCCTATATCCGCATAGCAACGGTTGCACCGCCAACAACCTAGTGCTCCCGCCCGACATCCCCTGCCTGCCTGAGCTGCTCAGCTCGGGACGTTATCGCTGTGGGCATTATGGCAAATGGCATCTCGGCGACGAATTATTCGCCCAGCACGGTTTTACTGACTGGGTCAGCATCGAAGACGCTTACAACCGCTGGTTCACCCCCGGCCGAGACCGCACAATGCGTTCGTCATACCATCATTTCCTGACTAGCAATAACATCAAGCCACAGAGCGGCGAAATTTTCGGGCGTGGCGAAACGGCTCGCTTAGCGGAAGAATGGAGCAAGCCGGCATTCTTGGCTGGTGAGGCTTGTCGCTTCCTGCACGAAAACAGTACTAGGCCGTTTGTCTTATTCCTGAACTTCCTGGAACCACACATGCCCTTCTTCGGCCCCCGCGATGCGCAATATCGACCTGAAGATATCCCGCTACCGGATAATTTTGATGCCATTCCCGGAGCGGAGCAACCGCTGAAACTGCGTTTTCTGCAGCAATACTACCAGCACTGCGGAACGAGCGGCCTACCCTTGCGCACAACAGCCGACTGGCAACGCCTGATCGCCAACTACTGGGGCCTCTGCTCGCTGATCGACACCCACATCGGCCGCGTCCTAGACTGCCTGAACGAGCTGCAACTGACCGAGAACACCATCATCGTCTTCACCTCCGACCACGGCGATATGATGGGCGCCCACCAGCTTGTCGCCAAATGTGTGCTGTATGAGGAATCAGCTCGGGTGCCAATGCTGCTGCGAATGCCTGGGCAACGGCAAGCCTGCCGCGTCAATGGCCCGGTCAGTCAGATCGACCTGGTGCCCACGTTGCTGGAATTGCTCGACGAAAAAGTTCCCGATCACCTCCAGGGCAAGAGCCTCCTGCCAGCGTTACGCAATCCGTCCGACTTTATTCCTCGGCCAGTCTGTGTGGAATGGCTCGGCGTCGGCACAGGAGCCGGCAGCAGCCTGACCGCCTCTCCCACACCGTCCTGGCTGCAAGCTCTTCCCGAGACAGTCGCGCAAGTCCGCGAATCTTGTGCCGCACAAGTCCGCTCCATCATCAGCCCCGAGCAATGGAAATTCAACTGCGCCGACAATGGCGAGCACGAGCTCTACAACCTGCAGCGGGACCCCGGCGAACGGCACAATCTGGTCTCCCAGCCCGGTACCCGCGCCATCCGGTTGCGCCTCCGGCAAATGCTCAGCGACTGGCAACAGCAGACTGGCGACACGCTCACCCTGCCGGACTGAAGGTGCCCCAAATGAAAGAGTGGCCGGAGCTGGAAGCTCCGGCCACCTACTCGAAAATGCTCAAGGACGCTGCTCCAACTGCTTGCTCAACCGTCCTCGCCAGAAAGACAGGCCGTCGCTGGGAGGATTTTCCGGTGACGCAGGAAAAACTTTCCTCTCGGCTGTAAAAACTGCCTGCTGAGAGTTATAGTACATTTTCACGAAAGCTCATTTAATTATAAGGAATCAGGAGTAAGAAGTATGGCAAACAAGAAAAAATTGCTGGTCGTGATCGTTATTCTGGGTATGCTTGGCGGCGTGAGAGCAGCAGTGCTGAATTTTGCGAACAGCGAAATCGTAGTCCCGAAATCACGCTATCCGGAATTAGTCGCTGAAGCGGCCCAGGAATTGTCCTGGCATTTGCGACTGCTCTCGGGCAGCGAAGTGCCGGTGGTGCAAAACGGTACAGCCGGCCGCTTCCAGTTTGTGCTCGGCCCCGCGCCGCAGCAGCCGCCACTGGAGAAGACCGAGGCGCGCTACAGCATCCGGGCTGACAAAGTCTATCTGTGGGGCTTTTGCAAAACCGGGCAGTTCAACGGCTACTTAAATGCAGTGGACTTCTTCTTGGAACAGAAGCTGGGAGTGCGCTGGATTAAGCCAGGTTCTGACGGTGTAGTTTTCACCGCGATGACTGAATTGACGCTGCCCGAGAACGAGGATTTTACCTGGCAGCTGCCGTTCGAGATGGTCGGACAGCGGGCCGGCGCTTACCGTTTCAACCAGGCTGCCAATGATTTCCTGCCAGTAGAGTTGCGCCACAGCCCCGAAGATTTTACCCTGATCAGAGAAGATAATCTTCTCTGGCTCAAGCGAATGCATCACGGCATCCGCACCAAGATCCGTTATGGGCACGCTTTCCGGCATTGGTGGGACACATACAGCGCGGAGCACCCCGAGTACTTCGGTATGAATCCGTATGGCCAGCGCACCATCCAAGCATTTCTCAAAGACCGCATCAAGCTCTGTGTGTCAAATCCGGCGGTAGCAGAGCAAGTAATCAAGGAATGGGAAGCGAAGGGTATGCCGCAATATCTGAATATCTGCCCGAACGATGGCACGCCGGGCTTCTGCTTCTGCCCAGAATGCCTGAAACTCGACACCCGCACAGAAAACGAGAATTTTTATGACCACCTGACCGACCGCTATCTTTTTTTCTGGAATCGAGTCGCTGGCCTAGCGCGGGCCAAGCGACCTGACGTCAAGGTCACCACTTACGTCTATAGTTATTATCGCCATCCCGCCCGCCGGGAAAAGGTCGAATATCCAGAAAACATCCTCTTCGGTATCGTCCCCGCGCTTAGCGACGACAACCAGAAACTCTTCAGCGCCTGGAAGGACCTTGGCGTCAAGCATATCTTCCTGCGCCCGAATGACCTCTGCTACTACGGCGGATTCTTTCGCGGTTACGAGCGCATTATCTATGACAAATTTCAGATCGCCAAGACGTTCGATTTATTCGGCACCGATTATGACGGTGGACCCGGCAACCCAGTACAAGAATTCGAGCACTTCGTGGTCGCGCGGATGATTGCCTTCCCGGCATTGACCTTCGAGCAGATTGAAGCTGAATACCTGAGCTACTACGGGCAAGGCGCAGCCAAGGTCAAGGAGTTCTTCGCCTTCCAGCACCGCGACGCACAGCGTCGGCTTGATGACGCGACCGCGGCCGTGCGCAAAGAAAACCAGGAGATGCTCGACGACAGTCTGCTTGCCCTCAGAATCATCCGTGAGGCTGACAAGTACTACAGCCCAACCGCTATGGCCGAGGGCGAACAGCTGCTGACCGCCGCCCTAGCCGCCGAAACCCAGGCGCCGTACCAGCAGCGCTTGCAGCAACTGCTACTTTGTCAACAGCATTCCGTACTGTTGCTCGATTTCATCACCCAGGGGCGTAAGCAGCAGGAGGGTGAGCCGAGCCAACTGGAGGAAAGCGCCGAAAAACTGCTCTCCTTCCGGGTGGCGAAGGCAGGACAGTTACGGATGGACTGGGAAACACTGTTCAATCGTACCGAGCGTTCATACTGGTTGTTGACCAAGGCTTACGCAGATAAAACCAAGGCAGCTCAGCAGTCCAGTGCTGTTGCGCCACAACTATTCCGCGACTCATTTGATTTACCCGCCCTGGATGGCTGGAGCAAACGCGAGCGCTTTGTCGGCATAACCAACAAGACTGCGTCGTTCGACAAATACAGCATTCAGCTGGCTGCTGCCGAAGATGAAGGCATCGGGATCTATAAACGCGAGGTCGAGGTGACGCCAGGGCAATACCGCATCAGCTTTGACGCCCGGATGGATGCCGGTGTCGCCAATGTCCGCCTGCGGGTGGTAGGCGGCAATAAGACTTTGCTCAATGTCGTGGTGCCACCAGCCGGAGATTTTTGGAAAGAAGCCGCGAAGGATTTCAGCGTACCGGCGGAGGTCAGCAAATTAACACTATATATCGTGGTCGGCAAAGGAAAAACTGGGCTGAATGCCTACGTCGATAACATCGTGCTGACTCGACTCGACTGAGCAGATGCTACCCGACAAGGCAGACAGGAATCTGAAATACGCCTTATGAAGAAAAATACCCATTATGCCAAGCCAGGCGCAGATGATTCTTTTTTGCGCCCGGAGCTTGACTCGCAATGGTCAGCACGAGAAATCACAGTTGTTGAGGCTGAGGGACAGTTGTTGCTGGGCTGGGTCCACCGCCACCCCAACCAGGACTATCCAGTTATTTGCTCAGGCGGTAAGCTGCGGATACTAGCTGAACAGCAGCGCAGTTATTCAAAGCTCGCATTCATCAACCCGCGCAGCGTGGCGTTCTATGCCGGTGATGGCGTGCGGCCAATGACGCTTAATATCATAGATGCCGAGCATAGAACTGCCCTGCCCACGCCAGCAAAAGCCGCGTATGAACTCGACGCACTGGAGCTGCCCGACGGCACTAGGTTTATCGCCGCTAACGAATTCATCGCCGGCAGGAGCGGCTCTAGCATTGGCCTCTGGCGCGACAACGAACGCCTGAGACTGCCGGTCCCAGCTGGGGTATCGCTGAATCGCCCACGGTTAGTCGCTGGCAGCGGACAAGTGCGGCTGATTTGTGACGGCTACTGGGAGAAAAAATTCGCGCTTGTCGAATTCCTTCTCACTGCAGCGGAGCCTTCGGAGATGCGTATCATCGCCCGCGATGACGGCTGGAATCTCTTCCCCGCCACGACAGTCGGCGCGGACGGTCGTATCTGGCTGAGCTGGCTACGCCAGGAGACGGTCAGCCGCGACGATTGTGCCGGCTGGCGCGCGCGGCCGCAAGTCGCGGTCTGCGAAAACGGGCATTGGCGTGATATCACAGTTGACATCCCCGGCTTCAATCTCGGCCTGCTGCCAGTGGAGCGTTATTTCGGCTATGACGGCCTGCGCCGGCGACCGCGGCTGGCGGCTATGCTGGACGGCTCGGTCTATCTCGTCTGGGAGCAGCAAAAGCACGAGCAGGAGCTCTGGGAGAACCTGGCCAACGGCTTTCTGCTGGCCAAGCGCCTCGATCGGCCGGGCGAGATACTGGTGCTCGCGCAACAGCATTGCTGCTTCGCTTTTGCCGAAAAGATGCTGCACGACAGCAAAGCATTCCGCTTTGCCGGTAAAAGCGAGCACCGAACAGATGGCGCGGACTTCGTGGCGATGTGCGCCGACTTGCGCCGAGCGCCGCAATTCCAGCTGCCCGAGGCTGTCGATTTCAGCAACTGGCAACGCGATGATTATCAATCACGACTGCTGATGCCCTGCCGCCGCTACCGCCAATGGCAGCTGTTCTGGGGAGACCTGCATTGCCATTCCATCCATTCGCCAGATGCCGAAGGCGCGGCAGATGAGCTCTTCGCCTACGCCCGCGATATCGCTAAGCTGGATTTTGTGGCCATCACTGACAACGATTTCTATCCCAATAAGACGCTGCTCGATTCGGAAATCGACTACCTCGCCGCCGCGGCAGAAGCTTTCACCAGCCCGGAATTTGTGGCGATGTCAGGATACGAATGGACGTATCACGAGGATGACGCCGATCGCAGCTTCAATCACCGCATCGTGATCTACCCGCGCGGCGCGCGAATGACGGCACGACGGAATGAGACAACCGGCTCCGAGGCAGAGGATTTCGCACAATACCTGCAACAAAGCGGGTACTTCTGCTTTCCACATCACGGCTATTGGCGCCTGCTGGGAGCAGAACCCGCTGTCGAGGTCAATTCCGCTTGGGGGCTATATATTCGCGACGCCGAGACGGTATTCGCAAATCTCAATGCAGGAAAGCGCTTCGCCTTCTTGGGCAATAGCGACAGTCATCGCTTTCTCCCAGGCCTGAGCGGCGCGCTGACCGGTGTCTTCGCCAGCGAGTGCAGCCAAGAGGCAATTCTGGACGCCATCCGCGCCCGCCGCTGCTTCTCGACCACCGGCAACCGCACTGCCGTAGTTTTCACGGTTAATGACGCCTTCATCGGCGAGACAGCTACGGGCAGCAGCAGCCCGGAAATCCGTTGGCAGGCGTTTGCCGAGCGTCCCATTGAGTACATCGCCATTATCCGCGATGGCGTAGTGGTGCACCACACAGACCGCACGGATGGCGTCTGGCACGATCGCGCAGTAGCACCTGGCCACCACTGGTATCTCCTTGAGCTCAAGGAGGCCGGGGAGTACGTGCGTCATCCGCACAACCTGGCCCCTGCCTGGGGAAAATATCTCTGGACCTCGCCCATCTGGCTTACGACCTGAGCACACTTCATCTTCAGGAGAACGAATCTTATGCGAGCGCTTTCAACGCGTCCTCGTAGTCTGGTTCATTGACGATATCTGCTGCCATCTTGGCATAGCTGACTAATCCATTCTCGTCGATAACCACCACGGCCCGGGCAAGCAGTCCGCTTAGCGGTCCGTCGCTCATCAGCACGCCATAATCCTTTCCAAAAGTGGACTCATAGTGGAAATCAGATAGCATAATTACGTTTTTGATTCCTTCGGCGGCGCAAAATCTGCCTTGAGCGAACGGTAAGTCCTTAGAGATACAGAGGACCAGGGTATTCTTTTTTTTGGCGGCCAGCTGATTGAATTTCCTGACCGAATTGGCACAGACTGGCGTGTCGGTGCTCGGGAAAATATTCAGAAGCAATCTTTTGCCTTTGCCATCCACCAGCGAAAAATGACTGAGGTCATCTTTAATCAAGCTGAAATCCGCTGCTTTCTGACCTACAGTGACAAATTGCCCGCTGACAGTGACCGGAGCGCCCTTGAAGTTGATGCTGTTTTTCATAATTTTCTCCTTCTTGCTTGAGACCTCAAGTTGTTGATTACTCTAGGAATGCTATGTTTGTTTAGAGCTATCAGCAGAATAAGACTGTGCCAGTGAAATTCCCGAAATTGGCATTGCTGATCTTCAAGTACTTTAATACCATTTGTGCGCTTATGCAATATCGGGATGAAAATTAATTCGCTTTTGCCCAACTGCAAAATCGACTCGAGCTGGTAAATTGATTTTTTGCCAAAAACGAAAGATTTCAAAAAGATGCTGCCAACAAAAACAACCTCCTTATTAAATGCATTATGGCATTATATTATCTTTCGATATCGAGCTATCGCCACTAACCAAGGCATTACAAACAAGGAGAATAATATGTTCACCACACTGGGAAAATCTGTTTTTATTGTTCTAGGCACTGGGATTCTTCTGCTGGCAGGTTGTTCTTCGCTGCCCAAGACCAGTCACATCCCCGCAGTCACCGGCTTTGAAGCAGCGAGATATATGGGCAAATGGCACGAAATTGCCAGGCTCCCACACCGCTTTGAACGCGGACTGACGGATTGCGTCGCCGAATACAGCTTGCGCGATGATGGCAAGGTCTCAGTCGTGAATTCTGGTCTGAAGAACGGGGTGCGAAAAACTGCGACTGCAGTCGCTGTTTTCAAAGGAGACAACACAATCGGCGAGCTCAAGGTCAGCTTCTTCCGTCCGTTTTACGGCTCATATCGCATCATCCATCTCGAACCGGATTACTCTGTGGCGATAGTCACTTCTGAGACGTTCGACTTCTTTTGGCTGCTGGCACGTGAACAAAAGTTGTCCGACCAGAAAAAAAACGCTTATCTGCAAAAAGCCCGGGAATGGGGCTTCGATATCAGCAAAATCGAATTCCCCTGAATTGGGGATGAATTAGGGTCGGGCCAAAATAAATCATTGACTGGCAATAGATTAAATTTAAAAACGCCTTTTGAGTCTTAGGTTGCTAATAA
>CAZUCG010000016.1:0-14568 GCA_964619145.1 uncultured Lentisphaeraceae bacterium
ATCATCTGACTTACCTAGTCACAAAGCCGAACATTGGTCTTTGGCCGCGCCGCACTCTGGGCAGACCCATTCTTCGGGAACATCCTCAAATGGCGTACCAGCCGGCACACCATTGTCCGGATCAGCAAGAGCTGGGTCGTAGATCCAACCACACACATCGCATACGTATTTCTGCATAATCTCTAATCCTTTCTGCTTGGAAAATCATTGTTGTTTTTGCGACCTGCAGCAATTTGCCGTTTTGGCCGTTCGCCAACCCAGCGATGTTGCTGCGTTAGCAAAGCTAGTGAACAATTCAATGTTCGGGAATACTCTAATCCATTATATTCTTTTTTGCAAATCCTGGCGCGTTTTTTTCTCTTCGCGATGCGCAGACGGCGTCGGGCATTCGGCTTTCGCTGCCGCTTGCAGCGACTGTCCTCCTTACAGAAGGTTGCTAAAACTCGCTTGAAACAAATTCTCTCGCGCAATTTTCAACTCAGAATAAGTTGCCTAATTTTCAGCTCTCTCGTCGAGCTCAGACTCAGAATTGAGTTGCAAAAAGTCGTTACGGCAGTAAATTCTAGGCTGTGATAAGCCCTTTCTTGGTTTGCCATTTTAATTCCCATTTCAAGTCCGAGAAGAAGAACTTATCACCTTTTTTGCTCTATAGCCCGTCGAAAAGACTTCCTGCTTTTCGGCTGAGCATTATTCCCTAGCCTCTAGCCATTGGAATCTGCAGACAGACAGCTCCTCTTTCCTGTCTGCTGCATTTTTTGCGGTTTTCGCGCTTGAAATTAGCGTTGCCTTGTCGGACGAGCTCTACCTAAACACAGTACTCTCAGAGCACAATTTGAGCTGCTCTCGTTTTGAGCGGAGGTAATTAAGATGCAAACAGATGACCATAACCCACCGATTGGCAAAATGCAAAAAATAAGCGAGTTTTTTGGCTTGCGCCGCAGCATCGTCGGTTTATTGGGTATGGTGGTTCTGATCGGGCTCGGCGAAAAGATGGCGGAACGTTTTTTGCCACTGTACCTGCTGTCGCTGAGTGGGATGGCCTTCCTGCCCGGACTGCTGAACGCGCTCGATAACCTGCTTTCCGCACTGTATTCACTTCCTGGAGCTTGGCTGACCGACCGCCTCGGTGGCAAGCGTTCATTGCTGGTTTTTAATTTGCTGGCGATGCTGGGTTTCCTGATTGTGATACTGATCCCCAATTGGATCGCAGTGTTCTTTGGCTCGCTTTTCTTCTTGTCCTGGACCGCTATTTCCTTGCCGGCAACTATGGACTTGGTGGCAAAATCGCTACCGAAAAACAAACGCACTATGGGCGTATCGGTGCATTCACTGATTCGCCGCCTCCCAATGGCACTGGGGCCACTGCTGGGCGGAGTGCTGATCGATCATTTCGGCGTTGCAAAAGGAGTGCGCATTTCTTTTGCCTGTGCGTTGCTGCTGTCTCTGCTGGCCGCATTATTACAGCAATGGCTGATTAAAGACGATGACCGGCAAGAACGTCCCAAAGAACATCCCTTTGCTATGGCCGCGACGATGTTCCGGGTGATGAGTCCCAACTTGCGCAACCTGCTGATTGCCGATATCCTGATCCGCTTCTGCGAACAGATACCCTATGCCTACCTGGCAGTCTGGGCGATGCAATCTGCCGTCGGCGCACACGTCAACGGTTTCCAATTTGGTATCCTTACCACCGTGGAAATGACGGTAGCGATGTTGGTTTATCTACCGGTGGCCTGGCTGGCTGACAAAGGCAGTAAGAAGCCGTTTGTCGTAGTTACTTTCATCTTCTTTACCTTGTTTCCCTTGCTGCTCTTGTTCAGCCGAAGTTTCTGGATGCTGATAGCGGCATTCACCTTGCGCGGCCTGAAGGAATTCGGCGAGCCGACTCGTAAGGCATTGATTATGGACTTGGCACCGGAAGACCGCAAAGCAGCAATGTTCGGTACCTACTACCTGTTCCGAGATGTGACCGTGGCATTCGGAGCCGCACTCGGAGCCTGGCTGTGGACGATTTCGCCCAGCGTCAATTTCCTGGCCGCCTTCGCTTTCGGTGTCCTCGGCACAACCTGGTTTGTAATTAAAGAAAAAAGCTAACCCCCGTCCAAAAAGCATTTCTAAAACCACGGAAAACGCCGAATATTTGTAGTGTCCTAGCGTCTATAACGTCCACAAGGACTATTACCAGGCACAAGGTCATTTAGGTTCCTGCCCAGGAGCCTCGGAGAGGTACCCCCGTCTTGCTCAAGGGCGACAATCTGACTCAAGCAGACTTCGCAGTCTCGACTTGGCGTAGTAGATTATCTCAATCGACTGCCCAGAGTGGAGACACGCCGCTATCGTGGCAAAATCCCGGCCGTAAAAATAGACCCTGGTGCTGACCATTTCGCCATCGACAACAATCTCCATTTCGGCGGCATAGATGCTGCCAGAGCGGACTGGACGACGGCCAAAACGTTTGAGAATGCTAACGACCTTGGCCGGATAGCGCTGGCCAAACTTGCGAATATCTTTCTCTGAACAGCACTCCCGAGCACCAAGCAACAGAAAAACAACGCCGAGGAGCATAAATATGGGAAAAACCGAAGCCGCCCAGGCGAGATTCTTGAGCGACGGCGGCAAAAAATAAAACAACAGCGCCAGTACAATCGTCCCAATTAGCCCTAAACAAGTAAAAACACCACCAAGAAGACGTATCACCGGCACTGGATTTCTCATAGTAGTCCCTTAGTTTTGACAATTTTCTCTACACCTGGGACCGCGGAGCCCTCAAGAAAGCAGAAACCCCGACTTCAGATCAGCCAGTATCTTGTTAATCTCTGCCAGCGTCGCTGCGTCGGGAGTATTGTCGGCATCACCGACCTCGATCCGGACTCTAAACCTGATGGGGCAGCCTGACTGATTCCTAATCACAATTAACTGCGAAATTACGTCCCCGAGGTCCTGGATCTCGGATGCTGCAAATTCGGCTTCCACCCACCGAGCATTGGTTTCGCGGATTTCATCACTACCGGAGCCGTCACTGCCCCCCCCGCCGCCATTGCCGTCATTAACAGCGACTTGCAGCTTTACGCCTTGGGCAGACGGGTAATCACACGGCCAGGCCCCGGAAGTCGGGTCCAATTTCGTAAATCGTGCATTCAGGGACGCGGCGATAACATCACGCACTGTCTTCCACGGGAGCGTCTGCCCTGACTTCTGTGACAGTGCCGTGGCGATTGCCAATCCGGTTGTCGCGCCATTCATCCACGCATCTGGCAAGTTCGCGGGCAGAATCTCGGCTGCAGCAATCATCGCCGCTGGCCTCTGTAGCGACGCCTGATGGCTGAGTATCCCAGCAGGAATAGGTTCGCCGAGGATACTCGCGGGGCCACTTGTGAGCCAGAGCTCGCCCTGTTCCACTGCCTGGGTGATCGCCGCTCGCACCACCTCCTCGCCGGCTTTTGGAATCGCCAGTGGCTCTATGTAGCCATCCCGCTGAATCTGCACGACATTGCCACCCCTAAAGTAGTCCAGCAGGTCCTGCACGCTGATGACTTCACCCGGCCACAACCCTGGCAGCTGCTCAGGTGCCAGAAGTGTCGCCGAGATATCGCCCAGCTCAGCCGCTTCCGGCAATACGAGTTCAAGCGCGGAATCAGCCATCGCTGCCTCATCTGGTCGCGAATGCCACCAGGTACGGGCAGAACCATCGGGCCGGCTGAGTCTCAACACGAACGCCCCCGCCTCGCATCCAGCGACAAGTGTGTCGTTGATGGCTTGGGCCTTCAGCATCTTGGGCAAGTGTGGCAACTGCGCGAATGCCCCAGATAAGTCTTTGACGCGACGGCTGGTCTCGCCTTCCCGCCACAGATTATAGGGGCCATCCGGCAACAGCGCCTCGGCTGAGACCGAAGAGTCCTGAATTCGTGCCCGAGAGTCGTTCTTGATCAGCGTGAAATGCGGCTCCTCGGTCACATTTATCTTGAAGGCTTGGACTTCGTTCTTGTCCGAAACGGTGACGACCGTGCAATACGCCTGCTTCACTGCCTCGAGAATGCGTCCCCGAGCCTTATCGATATTGATGCTCATCGTCTGCAAGCGGGCCACATCGACGTTGCCGTCTTTTTCCTGTTCTTTCAAATCCGACCGGACCTCCTCCCAGGCCAGATAATCGCGGACTCTGGCCGAGGCCACCTCGAGGCCGTCGCGCGATGCGGTGAGCAATATCACGGCATTGCGATAGACCCGGGGTTTCTCCGGGCCGGTCGTCTCATCCAAATAGCGTTTAGCCTCAGCACTTGGTTTTCCCGAATCGCTGGCGGCAGCTGGTCCCAGAATGCCGTAGTGGAAAATCCCATCGTCCTCGATATCGCGCGGCCGTGTCGGCAGTAAGTGGACGCGCACGCCAGCGGCGGAAGCTCCAGCGCTTATGCTCTTGCACTTGCCGACCTCATCGAGCAATCGTGCCCGCACGACATCGGCAGAGACCCTGCTTGCGGCCACGGCGTGCATCTGAGTCAGATTAGGGCGATTCCCCAGCCGCCAGATATCCGGCAGCTGCTTCTCCTCAGTCGCTGCGTATCGGTCATCGAGCCAGAAGCTGGTCTGGGCCCAGCGGGTCAGCCCCTTCTCCAACTCAATCCGGTCTGGGCGGCTGGGGGCGATAAGCATCAGCAAATCACGGCTGCGGGCACTCTGGCCAATTGGCTGGGAATGCAGGAAGGTGGCGACAACCGCTTGCTCGATCTCCCGGTAACGCAATCCCACGGATTCTCGTTGGATATCGCGAGCTTTGCCAGTCTCGCCTTCGATAATCCCAGTCCAGGCCTGTTTTTTGCCTTCGTGTTCTTCGGTATCCGCCACCGTCACCAATTCTCGCATCGCTTCCGAAAGCCCTTCCTGCTTGGGATCAGCGAGGAATACGGCGGGGCCCACCAGAGAGCTGGTATCCCAGCGCTCAGCTTCCCGAAGCGCCAGGGCGAAAGTCCGCAACACACCTCGGGTTCGCTGGAAACGATCTAGTTGCGTCCATTTTGCATAGAAGACTTCCGTGAGTTCCGGGTGGAAAGGATAACTTCTCAAGAAACGCTCCTCGGCCTCTGCCCCCTGCTTCTTCGTCTGTTCATCTATCTCAAACACCCCCTTGAGGGCAGCTTGGACTTGGGCCCGGAACGCATCCTTGTCTTTGATCGATTCTGGAGTAAAGAAGCGGCGGCGCAAGACTTCAGCCACGTCCTCTTTGACCACGGGCTCGACGATGGCCTCGCGCTGGCGCTGGAAGATATCGTACAGCTCACCTTGCAATTGCCGCCCGAAGGTATCACTTTTCCTCGGATCACTGGCCAGCAAAGAAGCCACCACACAACAGCGGTCAACCTTGGTCGCGGCTTGGGTCAGGTACTGGAAGAAGTTCACCATCCGGTCCCGCCATTTATGGTCAGTAGAGACTTTTTCCCGGACATACATCAAGACCTCGTCAATCAAGATCAGTACGCCCAGCCCTTCCTTGAGCGGCAACTCCAGCAGCTCGGTCAGAGTGTTTTCGGCTGGAGCCGACTCACGCTCAGCGCTGGACGCACCCGCATTGAGCACCCGCAGCCCTTCCTGGCCTGCCAGTTGCCAGGCCAGGATACTCCAAGGCTGCAACAAGCGCCGGATATTGCCCTGTGGGTCCCGCACCTCCATACCAGTCTCGACATCAAGCTTGTCGAAACACAGTCCAGCCACTCGAGCCTGCGGCGGCTCCTGGCCGATGGCCTCCCGGAACTCCTGCACGGCGGGCAAGTCGGGCAGCTTTTCCGGGTCAGTGACCAGGTGCCGGAGCGTGATCAAGGTATGCGTCTTACCGCCGCCGTAGGTCAAGCTGAGCTGGCGCACCGCCTTGTCGTTCTTGCCTGCCACCCGCAGCAACACATCCCGCACCAGTTGGCGCAGATTATAGGTCGGGAAAGTCAGGGCAAAAAAGTTATCGGGGTCTTCATAAGTAGGCCGCTTGCCGTTCTGCATCATAACTTCATATAAGTCGGCCGCAAATAAATTCAGCGGCAATTCACCGGATTTCAGGTCATCCTTCAAGGTAACGACTTCGTGCCAGCTCTTCCAAGGATTCTTAGCCATCAGTCTTCTCCTTATCACATTGTGTCATATTGCAATGTGTTTTATTGTTGCAAAAGCAAGTCGATTGTTCCAGAATTATCATAAGGCAATGAAAAAAAAATTGCTTGAGATTTAGAAAAGTTTCTCCCTGACAATGCCTTGCAACATCTTGCAAGTATTTACAGCTACACCCGAAACTCATTTTTCTTCACCGGAAACCAACGGGCAGCACTAGTCAAGTTGGTTGTGAGCAACTTGTTCAAGTACCCTAATAGTAAAATTCTCGCCTTCTTTGGCGACGAGTAGTTCGTTTATATCTGGAATTCTCATTCTTCTTCCTCCCGGCCCCAGCTCTTCGTGTCGGGCATATATTCACCCTTCTGCGCAGTCGCGCCACGCGCGCCGATGTGGTTACTGAGGCTCTCCAACAAGGCGCGCTCTTCGCTGCCGCGCTCGGACAGCTCGATCAGGGACTGCACGAGGCGGCGGAAGAGCTGGTGGCGGCGCAGGCCATTGTCGTCCAGATACTCATCGACTTTATGCACGTCGCCGGCTCGCCACAGCTGCATCAGGCGATGGATACGGTCAATCAGGGGAATGGGACGGCCACTCGGGGCAGCGTAGCCCATATTCCGGCCTTGGCGTTGGGCCCAACCTTTGAGCCGCAGCTGACCACCAGAACTGCTGCCGCTGGACTCGCCCTCGTCAGCGTCTGAATCTTCGTCACTATCGTCGCTGCTGCTGGCAGGCGCGCTGCCGCCTTTCGTGGCAATCAAGTCCCAGGTGGCTTCCAAGTCGCGGTCGGAGATGCCACAGGCGGTGGCGTAGAGGATACAGGCACCGACGGGTGCATCGTCTAGCCCGAAGTCGTGCCGATGCAGCAAGTAGTAGGCAGTCGGGCTGTCCATACGGTCGGTCGTCGCCAGATTCGAACTATCAGCATTGCCGGTCAAGACTTCGCCGACCACAAAATCCACTACCATCCGCCGTACGTGAATGAGGAATTCGCCCACGGCCATAATCTGGCCCGGGTCATTGGCCTTCTTGACTACCGGTTGCTTGCTGTAGGCTTCCAAGGCCGGGCCAGTCGCCGCCCAGACAAAGTCCGGCCCGCGAATACCCGCGTCCCAGAAGTCGCGCAACCGCTCGGTGATGTTGGCCCGCATCTCCTCCAATACCAAGTTATCCCAGCCAGGACGAGCCGTAACTGGACGCTTCTTGCAGACAATCCACAGAGATGAGGCAAGGGCGGCAGAATTCATAGCGCGTTGACGAGTGCCCATTTCCGTTTGGATCGGCCAACTGCCGTTGACGATAAACCCCGCTCGAATGATGGCGGACACCAACGTGCCCCAGGCATCCGGGTGTTTGTGGGCAAAAACGATCACCAGGCGACCATCCGGCTGCAAACTCTTCTCACAGGCCACAAAGGCCCGAGCCATACCATCCTCATAGGCATTCTTGGATTTCTTCGCATCTCCGCCGTGGCGGCTGGAATCGTCAATCAGCTCACCATCGTTGGCCTTCTTGTCCCACTTCGGTGACGAATCCGCCCCAAATACCGAGTCTGGATCGAGATGCGTGCCATACACAATCCGCTTAATCCAGACATAAAAGAAGTCCATACAGACTGAATACCCGATAGCATCGTAGTAGGGTGGGTCGGTGACGATAGCATCGAATAGCCCACCCTGCACCTGAGTCGCGGACTGTCGTATAACAGTTGGAACGGATGAAGCGTTGAACGCGATAAGAGCCGTCTCAATGTAACGCGTTATCCATTCGAGATGGGCAGCGAACGAGCCACCCACCTCGTTGATCGTTGCCAGTTCAGCCACGTCCCAGGCAATTGGTATAGCAAATCGTGCGAAAGTGTGACCGATTTTCTCGCCGGAATTATGCCATGTACACACGGTTGAATTGTAATCGGCAGTCTTGTCGAACAGCAATGTCAGATAAGCTGCGACTGCCTCACGCCAATCGGGTGGCAGGGCGTTGTCGCTGGTGGCAGTGACAGCACGAATCTGCCGAACTAGCGTCCCCAGCGCCAGCAATTGCCGTGAAGTAAATAGCTTGGCGAACTGGTCTACGCCATACTGCACACACCAAGTATTTCGCTTGGCGTCCTCGGTGATCGGTTCGTTTGGCAAGCCAAAGGGGATATCGGCGAAGACGCGTTCGAGTTCGGCCTCAGCCCGGCTGGCGCAGTCGATCTCGTGCGGTGTCGGCAGCCGGTAAGCCTTGCTGGTCTGGCTTTCACTCACCACGGCGGTGGCGAGCATACCCAGGCGACCGGCTTTGCCCTCGAAGCGGATATCGTCCATAGTCATAATTGTGTCGCAACACGGGCATTGCGCGCCAGCGCGAGACATAGTGCCTGCCCCGATGCGCTTATCGTGCTCGCGACGCTGGGCGGCATTGCCGCCCTGGACAGCGACAGCGCTGTCGATGTCGAAGCTCACACCGCTGCCTTCGCGGTTTGGTACCATCGTCAGCAACACCCGTTTGTTAGTCTTCTTGCACAGCCAGCGAGTCTTGAGCAATGGCACGGTAGCGCGGCAATTCTTGCAAGTAACGCTGCGGGCCCAGAGATAGGCGACAGTCGGCTTCGCCACCCAACGCGGATTCTGTTTGTCGGCCAGATACTCCTCCGAGAAATCAGCATTGAGCGCCTCAATGTCGGGAGTCCCGTCTTCTTTGAGAGGCACTAGGCGCATTTCCTGTGCTTCGTAGGGCTTCGGGCTCTTCAGATTGAGCGCTTCGAAGTCGGCGTAAGTCGGATAGAAAGAGGCGAGTTCCTTACGCGCTTCGTTCAGCACCCAGCGTCCCCAGGCTCGGACGTGCCAGGCCAAGTCGGCCTTGGGAGCGCGCCCAGAGTCAGTTTTGTCCCAAAAAGTAGGTTGCAGCTGCTCTTCCGCCAGCTGTTTCTTAGTCTTCTTAGTGCGCCCGACCAAGTGCGGATGAGCCCGGTAGAAATCCTCCATAAAGACCTCGTCAGCGAGGATAAAATCGGGCAGCGGGTGGGTTCGGCCGGCCAGCTGTTGCGGGTATTCGAGCGTACATTTGAGAATAAACCAGGCGACCGGGTTGATGTCCACCGCCGTGGCCTCGCAACCGAGCCGCATCGCCTCAAGCGGGATCGCCCCACCACCCGCGAACGGATCAAGCACCCGAGGAGCCCGCCCACCGTAGGCCTGGCGGATTTCAGCACGGAACCACTGCAGTTCCTTCTCCCGATGGGCGACAATTCCCCGATGCTGTTTAATCTTCTTCTTGCCGCCAGATTTCGGTTCCGTGCCGATCCAGTTAAGGATGCCGCCCTCGACCTCCTCCTTCAGCACCTCGACCGTCTTGCCATTAGGCATCTTCTTGCGCTCAGTCGTCTCCACCACTCGCCCGCCGATGCGCTCGCATAGCTCCTGGCGCTTCTCTGGGGTGCCCGGGTCCGGCAACAAGGTCGCAATCAAAGCCGCCCGACAAGCCGCCAACGGTCGCCGAGCTGGCCAAATATGCAAGGTGGAAATATGTCCGTGCCGCACATTCTTCTCATGCACCGAGGTCAGCGACGCCTGCTTCAACGGAAATGCGTGCTCGATAAGTCTTGCTTGATCACTATCACTCATAACAACCCTTTAAGGTTAGCGCCAGCAGCGATCTTCGTCGCCACCGTCTTGAAATCCTTGTACGCGTCACTCACGGCGTAAGTATGGGCACCTAGGGCACCATCGGCAACCTTCAGAAAGAACATCGGTTTGCGTGCCTCTTGTGCCAGGGGCATCAGACTGCGATAGTCCTTGAGCTTGGCAAGGCAATTGGGATCGGAGTCAATCATCCGCACCTCGTCAAGCTTCTGACCCAGCACCGCATCAGCGTAGGTGCCGGGGATTCTGGCAATCCAGCGTTCGAAGGCCTTGATCGGCCGATCAATTCTAATGGAATGCCGCAGGACGACGTAACCGAGAGGGGTAATGTGGCCGGCCGGGAGCCGAAGACCCTCAACCGGATTCCGTGCCAAGCGTTCTTGCCATTCAGCACGCCAGCGCCGCAAAGCGGGCCCGAGGTTCTGCAAACCTTGAATAGAGAAGAGGTCAGGCCCCAGCGGAATGACAACGTAATCCGAAGCGATCAGAGCCGCCCGGTTAATGGCCCCCAAGTTGGGTCCCAGATCGACCATAATAACGTCGGCATAGTGGCGTTCGCCTGCAGCCTGCATAATCCGCCAAAAGGCGGAGATGACCCGAAACGAGCGTTCATCACGATCCATACATTTGGGCCAGACCTCAGAAAGTTGATCCTCGAAAGTGGACAAGGCCATATCCCCAAGGAGCAAGACGAGATTGTCGGCAATCGGCTCCAGATGAGCTTCACCAATGTCACCGGTGCCGCCTTTGAGTGGCTGTAGTGCGCCGAAAATCGTAAGCGGATGGTGTTGTCCATTGACGGGCAAAGCCTCCTCCAAGCGATCCTCATCGAGGAAAGCGGCGGTCAGATTGGTTTGGGGGTCTAGATCGGTGGCAACCACGCGCAGCCCGCAGTCAGCGAACATCCACGACAGATGATAAACCATAGAAGTCTTGCCGACCCCACCCTTGTTATTGAAGAAGGCGATAACTGGAATACTCATACGTACCTCCGCAAGATGACGGCTATATGGCCGTCTTCAACTTGAAATTCGGGTGGCGGATTGCCGTTCTTTTCCATCTCACGACGGGCCAACGCAATGCCGAAACCAAACCGTTGCACATAGCCCAATTCTTTCATCACCGCAGCCAGATTGGGGTTACGATAGTCGCAAGCACCCGCTTGTCCAAAGTTCTGCCTGGTTACTTGACCGTATGGACCGCCAGGGTTTTGAACTTCAATACGGTCGTTGAACCAATATACGCGTACGGGCGCGTTGGTGTTCTCGTAGGAGCGATGCAAGATGGCGTTCCGCACAATCTGCTGCAATGCGACAACTGGATAGTCAGCCCGTCGGACCTCGGTGGCTCCGGAGGTGAAGTCAACTGCAGTTTGAATGTTGGCCTTGATCACCTCCTCCAGTTTACTCAGCAGGTCGGGCAATGGCCCGCACATTTCGCGAGCATCCTTCACCGGATCGGCTAAATCTGTACCATCAATCCGTAAGAACTGGACATAGGCACCAGGAATCCAGTCCGTCGGCGCCTTGCCGACCGCCAAGATGCCCAGCAAGGTCGGATGCGGATGCGGCCCGGGGTGAACAAATTTGCTGGCCACCAGCTGATGTTCAAAGGAGCGTTGATTCTGCTCGATCACCTCTGCTGACACGGCAGCAGGAAGATAGGTGCGGCGAAAAAGCAACTCGTCCAAAATGCCGATATCCGCAGACGGGAAGGGCCGGAGATCGGCGGGCAGATCACGATGGCGGCGTTTCTCGCTCAGACGCCGCTCGTCGTCTAGGTTCGCGATACCGCGGCGTGGGCCGGACCTGATCCAGATAGTACCTTTGAATTTAACCGGTGGTGCAGCTGACGGCTGCACGATCATAACTGCCATCTCACTCCCGTTGAGATTCTTCTTCTGCACGTCTAGGGAGGGAAAAGGCAGGATATTGCCATCATCACGCATAGACGCAAGATTCTGGAGAAGTTGGTCCGAGATTGGCTGCCCTGATGCGCTGCCATCATCTTTTGCCCCGATGAAAAGAACTCCCGGTTGGTTGTGGTTCGGAAGATCATTGGCAAAGGCACAGATGACCTGCCTGATCTTGTCGGCGTCGGATAGAGATTGCTTTCGCTCAGCACGATCTGATTCCAGATCGCCGAGAAGTTGGAGTAGTTGAATGTCCGTCATCGTGATTTTCCCCCTGAATCTAAAAAGCAAGAACTGCCTCTTGGCCAGTTCAACTTGGGCCGCGACTTGTCCGGCAACTTGTCCGGCGACTTGTCCGGTGACTTGTCCGGTGACTTGTCCGGCGACTGGTCCGGTGACTTGTTCGGTGACTTGTCTGGTGACTTGTCCGGTGACTTGTCCGACAACTTGTCCGGTGACTTGTCCGGTGACTTGTCCGGTGACTTGTCCGGTAGCCCGGCTTGACGTCCACAACCTAATCAGCAAAATTCTGCTATTGCGACAGGATAATTGTGATTAAATTCAACTCCGAAGGAGTTGTCTTCTTCAAGCCCGGGGTTGGCCGCGAAGCGGCCTACCCCGGGAACAAAAGGGCATCTCCGCACCCTCCTCCCTGCCTCCTGCCAGCTCAGCTGGCAGGAGGCAGGGAGGAGGAGGGTAGCGGGTGGTAGACTCTAATTCCCAAGGTAGCCGGTCTGACGGCCGGCAACCCTTGGGCCTCGGTCTTCTGTCCTGCACCGAGCACTAGACGTCCGGCGTGGGTGTTGGCGAAAGCGGAAATGGTCTCAAAGGCGGACTTAGGAACATCCGTTCGAGCTTCCTTGAACTCGACCTCGTTCCATTCGCCTGCCGCAAGCAACTTCTTCAGCTCGGCCTAGTTCATCGGCTACAGCTCCCCCACTTCGGTTATTTGTTGTTGTGAGATACGCACGCCGCCGGACTCGACCGTCGCCGTAATGGTCCTGGTCACTGCCTGGCACTTGCTGAACGGGCGCACGAGCAGTTTGCCGAACGGGTCCTGCACTCGCAGCAATTGCGGGTGTGAAGTGGCACAGTGATAGGCCACATAGAGCCAGTACGCGTCGCGCAGGTTGCAGGCGCGGGCCCACTCGTTGTCGGTGACCTCGATTTCGCCGCTGGCTGCTCGCCCTTTGACTTCAATGCAGCGGCGTTCACCACCCGAGCGAACAGAGAGAATGTCGAAACCAGGATTTTCGGGAAGCCCTGCAGCGCGAGCCAGTTGGGGCGTATGGACAAAGCGCACCTCCGCCCCTAACGCTTCCTCGTAGGCCTTGACTAAGTCCATAGCGATCTGCTCGACATTGGCGTCGAGCTGTTCCCGGTCGGCCTGGGTGGCGGAGGGAACAACCAAAGCGTGAGCAATGAAATCAATATTGCCGGGCAGCAGCAGCTCCGGTTCGCGACGGATAATCGCCAAAGCCCGATCCCGACGCTCGTACAGTTCGCGTTGCTGGCTCTTGATTCGGGACAGCTCAGCAGCGGCCCCTTTGTTGCCGTCACGCGCCTTGGCAGCGAGTTTGGGACGCAAGGCGGCCAATTCCTTTTCCTGGAAATTGAAGCCACTTTCGACAAAAGCCTTCCGCTCTGGCAAGGCCGCCAACATCTGGTTACGGTGTTCGACGGCCATAGCTCGGCCGACCCGCTCCAGCAAGTAGGCGTTAGCTTGCGCGCGCAGTTTGCTCGCCACCACGGCCAAGCGTTGGGCCTGTGGAGGCAGCCCTTCGCCACCACGCAGGAGCAACAAGTGTTCCACGGGACAAATAGAAATGTCCGTGCCTTCGCTTTGCCGAACGCCGACCAGCCGACAGACGACAGTTTCCTGGTGCGCCAAATCGGCAATCTCGGGATCGGCTTTACGCAGCACTGTCAGTCGGGCCAGATGAAACAGGTACGGCTTGTCCGCTGTGGGATCGACAAACACAGCACCACGAAGGGCGGCGGGACCTAGCCGCTGGCGGACCAATTCCCGGAAACGCTCGAAGACTGGCTCGCCAGGGTGCATCCAGATGCAGGACTGGCGATTATCTGGACGTTGGACGCAAAGGTGCCGCGACATAGTGGGCGGATAGGCATCCATAACCTCAAGCAATGGATCAACCGCCCCCCTTCTGGTGGGTACGAGATTGAACATCGTGCCAAGATCGCCATCGATGGCAAGGTCGATCTGCGGAGCAGCAGACGCTACGAAGTGACGAACATAACCTGGGAGCAAACGAAAGTACGTCTCGTGCTCAATGCCCTCACGCAAGCGCAGCAATTCTTTTTTGACGTCGCCGCCATCGCCATAGAGACGGCGTTCGCGCTCAGCGATGGCCTTGACTTGCTCTTTGCTCAAGCGGCCGTCGAGTTCCTCAGCCACGGCATCCGCTCCTTCCCGTAACGTCCGCTCCATATAATCCTTGATCGAGACATCGACAAAGACCCGGCCGATGCTGTCGAAAACCTTATCGGACTTGAGCTGCTGACGGATTTTTTCAAGTTTGTCGAGTAGCGTCTTGAGTACCCGGCCTTCTCGCGTTTCTGGCGCCACCAGGTTGACGATGCACACCGGGTCGTGCTTCTGCCCATAGCGGTGAATCCGCCCCATCCGTTGCTCGAGTCGGGCGGGATTCCAGGGGATGTCGTAATTGACCATAATCCAGCAGAACTGCAGATTGACGCCTTCGGCAGCGGCATCAGTGCAGACCATCAACCGCGCACCAGCATCGGCGACTGGCAGACGAAAGCGCTCAATCTGGTTCTGTCGCTCGGTGTAGTGCATACCACCGTGAATTTGCGCAATTTGCCCCGCATAGCCCAGGCCAGCCAGGCGGCGCGCCAAGAAATCCATAGTATCGCGATGTTCGGTGAAGATGAGCATCTTCTCCTGGACATAACGGC
>CAZUCG010000017.1:0-12614 GCA_964619145.1 uncultured Lentisphaeraceae bacterium
ATGTAATGCAGTTAATAAATAAATTGGAGGACGAGATGATATTTCGCTTATGGTTGTGCGCGTGCCTAAGTTGGGCGGCGATGGCGCACGCGAATTTCCAGCCCGAACCAGCGATGGAACGACGGAAAATAACTGACCCCGAGCAGCAATTCAAGCTACTGGAACAAGGCCGAGTGAATTTCTCGCTGCTAGTCCCTGCGGGCAGTGAGAAGGCCGCGGATACGGCGGCAACAGAGCTGGCGGCAATACTGGAGCAGGTCTGTGGCACGCCAATCGAAGTGCACAACCAACGTACTGCCGCACCGATTGCCATTATGCTGGGAGAACGAGCCTTGCAAGCCGAGTTCGGCCGGGATTGCCGCGAATTCGACCGCGATGGCTTTGTGATTCTAAGCAAGCCAGGCATCGTCGTCATTGCCGGTCGAGACAGCGGCGCGCGAGGCCAACCTGGAGCCGAACACGGTACCTTGTTTGGAGTATATGAGTTCCTGGAGCGCTTTATCGGAGTGCGTTTTTATTTCCCTGGCCCGCTAGGGACAGTGGTGCCGAAAAAGTCAGATTTATCAGTACCTGGCCTTGATCTGCAAGATCGGCCAGATTTCCAAGCTCGGAACATCTATTGGTGGGCAGGTCCGAAAGGCAGCAAGCCAGCTTGGTATGACGATAGCGACCCGGCAGCGGGCAAAAGCCTGCAATGGCGTCGGCTACGACTGGAGACGCAATACGTGCCTTGTTGCCACGGATTGGCGTATTTGACTTTGACAGAGCGCTTTGCTGACAGCCAGCCCGAGTATTTTGCTTTAGCGGAGAATGGCGTGCGGTTGAGTAAAAACGGCGGCCAATTATGCTTCAGTAGCGAGGTTACAGAGGAAATCTACCAGGATGCGGTGGCTGCTCTGAGCGGCAAGCCCGCGTCGTCCCGCGGTATTGAGTTTTGGCGTAGCGGTCAGCGCCGGCCATTTTTCGACCTGATGCCGAATGACGGTATGCTGCTCTGCCATTGTGAGCAATGCAAGCAGCACCAGACGTCCACTGAGATCAGCAAATTCATCTGGGATTTCGTCTGCGACATCGGTGAACGTCTGCAGAAGGAGCAAATTGCCGGCTATTTGACTTTTTCTTCGTACAGCCCGTACGGTGAGATCCCGGAGCGGGCCATCCCTGACAATGTCCTGGTGATGAAGGCACTGACGGGACCGTACTTGGAAGCTCAACCAGAGATGTATGGCCGAGAGCTAGAGAGCGTTCTCGCTTGGCAGCAGAAATTGCAGCGCAAGATATGGCTCTGGAATTATGCCCATAAGCTGTACGGCCCAGCTGGCATTCCTAATATGATCCCCCGCGCAGTGGGCAATTTTTATGCCAGGATGGCGCCATATATTTTTGGGGCACTGCTGGAGTCGGAGTCCGATGTCTGGCTCTCGGATTATCTGGGCTTCTATGTATTTGCCAAAGTCGCCTGGGACAATAAGACTGATGTCGAGCAGCTGTTGAGCGAGCATCACCACCTGATGTTCGCCGCAGCGGCAGAGCCAATGCGGCAAATCTATGAGATTTTTGAAGAAAAATGGCTGCAGATAGTCGGCCAGCCGGTGGAGACGAACTTGGGCCCCAGGATGGTGAAGCCGACCCGGATCAAGTTGTGGAACGAAATTTATTCGCCAGCCGAACGAACAAAGATCAGCGGCCTATTTGATCAGGCGGGGCAGTTGGTCCAGGACGACCAGTTGGCCTTGGCCCGAGTGCGCTTGCTGCGCGAGCAATTATGGCAGCCGGCGCTGGCCGCGGCTGAGGACTATCAACAGGAAACTAATGCCAAGGTACACTGGTACGCAGTCGCGCCAGAAATCCCCGTGGGAGATGCTATTACTCTGGATGGTCAATTCCGCGAAGATGCCTGGCAAGCCGCCAAGCCCTTCTATTTGTTGCCCTTGAAAGGCGATCGGGTGCAGACCCAGACCTCGGTTCGACTGTTACGTGATGCTGAATATCTTTATCTGGCGTTCGCCTGCCTTGAACCGAATACCGAGAAGATGTTGGCCATTGAACGCGCTCTGGATGACCAGGAGATCTGGCGCGATAATAGCATCGAAATTTTCCTGAATCCTGATGCCAGCGGCAAAAATTATTGCCAGATTATCATCAATTCGCGAGGTTCGCTTAGCGACCAGTATATTGCCAAGCCGGGCACGCCAGGAGACTGGCAGTGGAATAGCGACGCGGTGGCTAAAACCGCAATCGTTGCTGGCAAGCAATGGCAGGTCGAAGTGGCAGTGCCATTGAAGAAGCTGGTCGGGCTCAACCCAGCTGGCTTCACGGCGGATTTCTGCCGTTCCAGAGTTGTGCAAGACACAAAAACAGAGCTTTATAGGTGGAGCCTGTACGGTAATGGCTTCCACGATGTCGAGAATTATGGCCGAGTTCTGCTGGAGGCCCCAACAGAACGCAATTTGCTGAAGAATGGCGATTTCTCTGGGAAGCAGAGTGGGCGGTTTATCTCCCCTTGGGCGGCCAATGAGGTGATTTATCAGGACCGCGAGGTGTTTTTGTCTGGCGGCGCATCTTTGCGGCTGGACAAGACTTCGACCTGGGTCACCTGCAGCCTGGCCGGACTGCTGAAGCCTGACACGGAATACATCGTCAGTTATTATGTCAAGGCCGACAAGGTCGCTGCACCAGGTGGCCTGTCACTGCGTCTGCACGACGGTGGCGGCAAGAGCTGGAAAGATTTTCCCAATACCAGCTACTACGGCACCTTCGACTGGCTGCGCCAGGAAATGAAAATCCGCACTGAGAAGGATGCCGGCACAAATAGCCATCCCGCTACGCTGGCGATCAGCTTCCGCAACGGCGTCGAAGGGACAGCCTGGATAGATAAGGTGGAATTGCAGGAAGTGAAGTGACCTGACCTGACCTGGGGCGGTATTTTTCGCAGCTATAAATACCGTCCCAGCGTTTATAGTCTATTGCTTCCAAGCGGTATATCCTGCTGCCGCGAGAATAATTTCGTGGACCAGCAGGTCGTGCGCGTACGAATAAGTCGTTGTGGTCTCGCCGCGAATCAAGCCAGCCAATTCAATAAATTGCTTGATATAGCGATCTTTTTGCACTCCGAAGTCGATGCTATGCAGCCCGGCGGCATAGCTGTCGTTTCCTTCCAGCAATTTCATCGTCATCTGCAGTGGCTGTCCATCGAAGCGCTCCAGCGGACAGAGCTCAAAATAGCCCTTGCTGCCAGAAATCTTCAGTCGTCGTCCGGCTACTCCTGCGGTCTCGAGACTGCAGGCACGCAAGGTCGCGGTTGCGGATTGGTATTCTAAAATAGTCAGGCAGTTGTTCTTGATATGTTCTGGCAGTCCTGCTGTGCTCTTCAAGACGGAATGGATAGCTTTTGGGCGTCCCAAAATCGGAGTAATGAAGTCGATCAAGTGGCAAATGAGGTTGTAAACGATGCCGCCTTTGAATTTTCCGAGATACTCCTGATACTTCTCGCCGCCGTAGTTATGGCTCATATCGGCTTGAATTTCAAAGACATCGCCAATCCAACCCTGGCGGATAGCCGCACTGGCCAACTGGATGGCGGGATTGCCGCGGAACATATATCCCATCTGGAGCTGGAGGTGTCGCTGGCGACAGCCGTTCAGCAGCGTCTGAAAGAGAGCCAAGTCTTCGCCAGCCGGCTTGTCTAAATGCAGATGCAAGTTATGCTGCATACAGGGAATCGCGGCCTGGACTAGCTCGTTGTTCGGCGTCTCCACACAGACGGCTTGCAGGCCCGGGTAATTCAGCAATTCCTCAACGCTTAGCCGCCGGACATCACGGTAGCAATCTTGGTTGCCCGGGAATTTAGCAGCGCGGCTGCTCTCGAAGTCATCGACGACCCCGACCAGCTCGTATAGCTCGGGCAGCAGTTGCACAGTATGGAACTTGCCATTGGCGTGCTCGTGAGTGGTGCC
The DNA here is from genome assembly GCA_964619145.1 of uncultured Lentisphaeraceae bacterium. Classification (GTDB taxonomy): domain Bacteria; phylum Verrucomicrobiota; class Lentisphaeria; order Oligosphaerales; family Oligosphaeraceae; genus JAAZIZ01. The sequence goes on from CAZUCG010000017.1 coordinate 3,957, forward strand.
CAGTTGGGCAATTTTGATTCTGGCCATCGTGCGCCCCTTCTATTCAGTATTTATAGACCTAGTCCCAAAAGGTGAGTTGTGAGTTGTGAGTTGTAAGCTTTTTTATTGATCATTCTTCCCTAGCCACTAAGCACTAGCCATTGTAATCTGCGGATAGACCTCTCCTCTTTCTTATCCTCGGTGTTTTTTCGTGCTTTTTGTGTTTTTCGCGGTTAAAATTATTTTTGCCTTTTTGGATGGGCTCTAACAAGATATTGTTATTCTATATTCCGCCAGTCAAACAAGACTCCCAAGGGTGGGTTCTGTCGCTCAACTAGGTCATTATAGACCGCATTGACATTGCAGGGGTCGTGCACTGCAGAGATAAGCGGTTTGATTTTGATGCGTCCAGTGGCGAGATATTTGAGGAATGTGTGGTAGTCATCACGCTCAGTCCACCAGCCGGGATGGGACTCAAAACGCGGCCTGGCCATTGTGTGCGCGCCGACGAGGGTAATGCCCCGTTTGTGGACGTATTTGTAGAAGTTCAGCGGCTCGCCTAGCTCGCGCGTGCAGCCGAGCAGCGAGATACGCCCGTATAAGGCCACGCAATCGAGTGCCTGGTGCAGAGCCTTGGCAATGCCAGTGACCTCGACCACCGCATTTACGCCCTTGCCGTCGGTGACGGCGAGGACTTTTTCGCTGAAGTCAGCATCGTCGGGCGAAAATGCATAATCCGCGCCGAGCGCGAGCGCCAGCCGGCGGCGTTCGGGGTTCAAGTCTGCAGCGATAACCGGCACGGCTCCAGAGAGTCTGGCCAGCTGAGTGGCGATAATGCCGAGCAGCCCTTGACCGGCAATTAACACCGACTCGCCCATCTGGACATTTAGCTTCCGCAGACCGCCGAATGGGAAGGATGAGATATGCATAAATGCGGCTTCTTGCATCTCAATGGCATCATCCGCAATTTTGATTACTTGGTTTTGCTGCACGACGTATTTGGCGCGATGGCCGCACCAGTGCAGTGCTACGCGATCACCGGGGCGCAGGTCCTGGACTTCTGAGCCGACTGCGAGTACGCGGCCTGACGCGCTATAGCCCGGCCGATGTGGGAAGCCATTATCCGCCACCACGGTATTGGCTTTGTTGAGGAAGTTCGCCAGCTCCGTGCCGGCGCTGATAACGGAGTACTCTGCCTTCACCAACAACGCTGTCGCTGCCAAGGTATCTGGGATTTCAATCTCGGCCAGCTCAGCCGTCCGGAGAGCAGAGAAGACAATATGCTTGGTTTTCATAATGAGAACTGAGTTATTTTATTTTTCATCGCGCCAGCAAACGTAGATAAAGATGAACGCTAGCCATAAAATAAAGGGCAAATCGCCCCAGAAGATGACTTGAGGAGATAATTATCCTGGTCGCTGAAGAAACATCTATGCTTAAGCAGCAAGTTTATTAACTATAATTCCAGCAATCTATAAAACAAGTGCTGTGCGCAGGGTGTTTCAAATATTTTTCAGTGAGCATTGATATTATGCTAACTTAGGCCTAGACATTTATCGACGAATATCTTGCAGAATGGTTTCAGAGAAGTTATATTTTAGTGGTAAGCGATTATCCACTAGCAGTTCGGGCATTATTGCTCCGGGCAGGGGCAGCCGGATTTTTCCCAGTACGCGGATAACATATTTCCAGGAGGTGCTACCGATGAACAAGGAAATCGACAAGAGACGCTTCACGCTGATTGAACTGCTGGTCGTAATCGCCATCATCGCTATTTTGGCGGCGATGCTACTGCCGGCTCTGAGCAAAGCACGACAACGGGCGCGCGATATCGCCTGCCGCGGGAACCTGCGGCAACTCGGCCTCGGGATGTTTTCTTATGCGAATGATTTTGCTGACTGGTTCCCGCAGCGAGCCAGCGGCACCATCCCCTGGGGGGGGATTTGCTGGGACCAGCAAATCCGCAGCTATGTCGGCTTCTCCGGCAACAAAGGCCCGGCCATCTTTCATTGTCCGGACTCTGTGCCACTCAATTCCAGCACGCCGCTCAATGAGCGGCGTGGTTATGCGATGTGCAATCGAGTCGGCTATGCTGCTCTTGAGCCATTGCTGTTGGCCGAAAACGGCAAAGCCGGTCGCGGAACTATCAGCCAGCAAGGGATGCTGGTCATCGACGGCGGCTATCCACCGACGCAAATTGCGTCGAGTGGCTTATGGGGTGGGACTGCCAATTATGAATACGCCGACCCCAGCCACTATTCCCATTCTGCTACCGGTGGTTCCAGCACCCGCCACGACAATAAACTCAACTATCTGCGTAAAGACGGCGGTGTCAATCAGACTGTGCGCGGGGTGCACGGCAGCGGCGTCGATATGGTCTGGTATGTCTACATCCATTCCAGCCTTAATACCCGCGTATATTATATGAATGGCACTTTTAATCGCTACTAAATGAGAGGATGGCAATGACACAGGCGAAAAATTTATTGCTGGTACTGGCTCTGCTGCTGGGTGCCTTGTTACAGGCCGCTGCCGAACGGACAATTTGGCAGCCAGGGGAACTAGGTCTCAAACAACTGACCTTCTGGTCACCACCGACGGCGCGAGTACAACTGCAACACGAGTGGACGGAGGACGGCCTAGTCATCACTTTCCAGAGTAATCCTGATGGCAGCAGCGACCCTGGCAAAATGAGCACGCTACCGGTGCTGATTCCGGCTTTAATTGCCGAGGCCGCCAAGGAAGGCCTGGACCCGCACGAGCTGTACGTCCGCCTAGCTTATCCCAAAGACGACTATCAGAAAGCCTGGTTCCTGAGCTTTTACAGTAACGGTCAATATATGACCGATATATTTGCATTGCGAGCAGGCGAGCACGATTATCTGCTTAGCAATGCCAGTCGCGGCAGCGCTGGCAAGTCGTTGAATGGCTTGGCTTTCGTGCAACTGCGCCCGAGTCAGGCCGAGAGCTATACCTTGAAAAAGATCTGGCTGACCTTTCGGCCAGGGGATCGAGACCTGCGTCGCTCGCTGGACATTGTGAAGGTCAAGCGTTGGGCTGAAGTATGTATCGGCACGCCGACCAGCCTAGAGAGTTTTTACCGTCGGCCCGAAATGACTCTGTTGTCGGGGCCGGATTGTCCAGTGAAAGCTACTGTCAAAGTAGATGATCAGGCATTCTACCTGGATGTCTCGAGCATCTTCCCGCAGCCGCCGGTCGCCAGCTTCACTGGTCGGGATCAGCCTGTCTGGCAAGACGAGGCACTGGAGTTTTTTCTTTCGCCTTGGAATGACAACCAGAGTTTTTTGCAATTCGCCATCAACGCGCAAGGTGGCATCTGGGATATGGCTCAGGAATATGACGAGACTGCCTGCCAAGTCAAAGGCCGCCCGGTAGTAGATCTGGAGCACACGAAAGTCCTCAGCTACCAAGATGGCGTGCAACGTTTCCAGCTCTCCTTCCCGTGGGCGACCTTACGCTGCCCGGCACCACCGAAGACCCGCCTGCTCGGTTTTCTGCTGGTGCAGAATTACCGCCAGGAGAGCTACAGCTGGGAGATTGGCCAGCGTAATATCCATCCCGCTAATCACGGCTTTCTGGTCTTCAACCAACAGCCGTTCGGCAGCGGGAGTTGTTTGTTAGGCAAAGCCGAAATGCGGGAGCCGCAGGACGAACTTGTCTTCACCTACAAGCTGAAGGACTTCGCTGCCGGAACTTATAATGCCGAACTGCGTTTGGTCGCCCCAGATCATTCCATCGAGCAACAAACCAGCACCATACAACTGCAAGGCGGCAGTGAAACGGTGCAGCTGGCGTTGAAGAATGTCAAGAACAGCAATGGCCGCTATACCATCACCTTGATGCTGCATAACAGCGCTGGCGATATACGAGCCGATGCTTGTGACTTGATCAATGTCAAAAAAATACAGTTCCCGTTTGGGCAGGATGTGATTTATCCGCAACCCAAAGAAGTGCACTGGCGCGACGGCACCTTCGCGGCAGCCAGCGGCACGCATCTGCAGATACCCGCCGACGCCAGCGCGCGCACCCGCAAAACGGCGGAGCTCTTCCTGGCGAAGCTGAATGGCTTCGCCGGCGTTGATCGCTACCGTATTACCTCAGAAAAAGGCCCTGGCATCCGCTTATCCCTCGATCCGGCGGCCGGCCCGACCGAGGGCTATACCCTTGAGGTCACGCCAGAGGGCGCGGAAATACGCGGCGGTGGCGAGCCGGGGTTATTCTACGGCACGGTCACTTTTTTGCATCTGTTGAAGCTGCGGATGCAACGTCAAGACCAAGCGCCAGTGCCCTGTTGCCGGATCGTCGACTGGCCGGATTTACCTAATCGCGCACCGCATCTCTGGCATTCCGACTTGCTGAATATGCCGTTTCGGGAGAAGTCGTCATTGCAGTTCCTGCTCGACTACCTGGATATCTTCGCTGTCGGTAACAAGGCCAATGTCTTGAAAATTCGCGGTCTGGAGACCTTCACCTGGTTTGAGAAGACTTTGGAAGCGAACCGCCTGAATACTTCGTCGCGCTATTTTACCCTGGCCGACTGGCGCCGACTGGCGGATTTCTGCCGTGATCGTTTTATCGACCTGATGATCACCTTGCCGGCCGGAGGGCACGATTATTGGCTGACGTACGGGCAGGCTGACTTGCGTGAGAAAGCCTGGGATACCGGCGATGTCTCCAATCCCGAATACCAGCGGCTGTATTTTTCCTGTGCTGCTGAGCTTATCGAGGCCACTGGCTGCCGTTATTTCACTCCTGAAGGTGATGAGTGGTGGCATAACCGCCAGAAGGACTTCCCTGAAGAAGCGACCATCCGGGGCAAAACTCGGGCGCAGCTATTTTTAGATTTCCAGCTGCGTCTGCACGCCTTCCTGAAGGCGCGCGGGGTACGGATGGCGATGTTCTCAGATATGCTTGATCCGCTACATAACGGCGGCCATTTTGAGATGCATACCATCACCGATTCCTTGCCTCGTGATATCATCCTGCTGGTATGGTCCAACAATGGGCACAACTTCCGCCATTTTGCTGCCAAGGGCTTTGAACTCTGGGGCTGTAATACCGGCTGGTGGACAGTCGGCAACCCGGAAGAAAAGCCGTATGTCTCTGGCTGGGGCGCATCGGCATACAGCTACGGACGCGAATACGCATTCCGTAATGCCGCAAATTTCTCGTTCCATAACACTTGGTTTATGGGCGGCAATTATGGCTGGAATTTCAAGACCGAGGGCATCAATTTCAACCTTTCGGATAGCATCAACTCTGGTGTATTGACCGCCGCGCAGTGTATGTTTGCTGAGCAGCCGTGTGCCTACGCTTCTGAAAAAGTCGAGGTGATAGACATCGCCAAGCACTTCTCGGCCGAGCTTCCTGAGCTGCCGGCAGTACAGCGGCCCTTCGGCAATATCCTGATGCAGACCAAACGGCAAAACAATCTGAATGCGGTACTGATTGACAAGCAGCACAGCCCGGACCTGCCGGTCAATGGCCAATTCGCCACCCTGATCTTCCTGCACACTGCCCAGGAGAATCCCGAATACCGCAAAGCGCCTGGTTTTAATAATCGGCAATGGCAGCTGGGCTACCCGATTGCCGATTACATTGTGATTTATGACGACGGCAGCGCTGAACTCGTGCCCATCCGCCTGAATCTGCATTGTTACTGGTACGACTGGCAGCCGCAAGCCGGCAGCACGGTCTTCGGACGATATATGGAAATCCTCTACGACCAGGATAGCAAGCCGCATTTCCTCTATCAGTACGAGTGGATTAACCCGCAGCCGCAAAAAACCATCCGTAGCATCCGGATGACCAACCCGCACTCTGATTTCAAGGCCTACCTCTGCGCTCTCTCCGGGCGGCTACTCCGCGACTGAACAACGCCACAGCAAAGTGTCTGGGCTTAGCGCGATCTGATGCCAGGATGGCCTGTTGCGCTGAGCGGCGCATCTCCAGGCCGTCGTTGGAGCAGTCCAGCAAACTAAAATCGCGCCTTGGAGTTGACAAACAGCCAATCAGCTATAATTTCATCCCAGAGCTTAATTTCTACTTTCTCTGGAATTGAGAGCGTTGGCCGAGATAGTCTGCAGCTGTGCTTTCGGACAATAACTAAATCATTGAGGAATCAACCAAGGAAGACGAGTAATGCAGAAAGAACACATTCGGATGGCGAGTTGGTGGATCACTTGGAAGGACCTCGACTGGCCTTCGCCTGACACTCTTGACAATATCAAGTTTCGGGCTGACGCTATGGCCAAAGCTTATGTCAATACCGCCGGTGTCTTCGGAGCGCATTTCCGCTGGGATTTTCTGCCCATTTTCCCTGTCCTGCATGATTATCTGGCGACTGTCCGCGAAGAGTTGCATAACCGCGAAATCCGTCTGATTGACCATCATTCCGCAGTACTTGTGCATCGTTATGAGACCCGCGCTGAAATGCGCAATGTCAAGCTGCATTCCGGGCCGCATCTGCCCTTCGCGCCGACTTGGAGCGCCGCCGCCAGTTGGGAATACCGCGGCCAGAAGCTCAACAACTGGCGCGAAATCGATGTCCGGGATGGCTCCGTGCTCTTCAATCCCGGCTATACTGCCGAGATGTTCTGCTATAACAACGATGAATTTATCGCTGCTTATCTTGAATACGTCCAGGAATTGCGCCGCGAGACTAACATCGACGGCCTGATGAGCGACGATATCTCGCAATATATGCGCTGGCCTGGCTGCGGCTGCAAAGCCTGCCGAGAAAAATTTCGTCTCCGTACTGGCCTGTCTCTGCCAGCGGCGAGCGACCGTTCTTTTTGGGCAAACTGGGATAACCCAGCCTGGCTGGAATGGATCGACCTGCGTTTTGACGCCGTCAAAAATTTCTTCTTCAGGTTACGCAGCATCTTGCCTGAGTCCTATCCGCTGATGAGCTGCTGTTCCAGCAGTTCTTCTGCCACTAATCCGCAAACGGCTCACGACATCCGCGATATGAATACCGGCTGCAATCTCGTGCACTTGGAATTATGCGGCAACACCCCGCCTTATAAGCCTGACAAAGCTACAATGAATGCGCCGATTACCGCCCACATCATTTCTTCGCTGCACCATCTCAGTGCTGCGAATGAGAAGGGCAGCGAATGCGTCGGGCACGGCTATGGCTTTACCGAAGTGACGGCCGGCATCGTCTGGGCCGTGAACAAAATGGTCGGTGCCGGCTGCTGGTTTTCTACCTTGAAAGCCCGTCTAGGGCTACCTGATGCCATTCTGGCGACTCTGCCTGATGATGCGACACCCGCGACGACGGCTTATGGCTTCGAAAAAATGCATCCTGCGCTCTTCAATGGCCATCTGCTAGCCCAAGTAGCGGTTCTATTCCCCTACGAAACCAGGAACCATACCATCTTCGGCAGCCTATTTGGCGGCGTGTGTCGCGATTTCACCGACACCCTCAGGTTACTTTTCACGAATGGCATCACTCCCGTGGTCGAATTACAGATGCCGTCTTCAAGCGAAAAGTGCTCGCTCCTCATCCTGCCCTCGGCGTTGCGTTTGACTGCTGAGGAACTACAGGCATTGCAGGCCTTTATCGCGGATGGCGGCACTGTCTTGGCTACAGGACCATTCGCACTCGGAGAAAAATGGGACGCCGCAATCAGCGCGCCAGATGATTTTTTCACTTCTGACGAATGGATGAAAACACCTTTCCCAGCTTATCCGGGGCAGCCGGAATGGCAAAAACTACCCTCTGGAGTCATCTGGAATCCTTGCCGAATTCAGGATGCAGCGACTTTTGCCAGCGAGCTGCTCGCCAAGGTCAGGCAGCACGCGATCGCATTGCCGGTGCAAATTACTGCTGCCAAGGGCTTCCTGACCTTGGTCCATCAGATGCCAGACCACGCTTTGACCATCCACTGCCTGGCAGCCGACTTCGACACTGATATCGATCACGAACTTGATGAGATGCGCTACCATCGCTCCCGAGTCAACTTGATTATCAAGGCCGAACCAATTGGAACCGATGATATTATAGAGCTAAACACCCGCTTCCAAGTACAGGCCTTTTCACCATTGACTCCAGCACAAGAGCCAGTCATCACCCGACAGGGCGAAAATGTCAGCGTGACTCTGCCAAATAAATGCCCGTACGCCATCATCCGCCTAACTTGAAGCCGCACTGATCTGAAAATACCTAATGAACAGAATATTTAACATTTTGCATTTGTCAATAATTGAGGTAACTGTTTTTTACTCAAGCTATTACAGAATAAAGAAAAAAATACTGCCAACTTGCCGTTTTTTACAGCTTGAAAAACATCGGCTAGATGATACATTGCAGTTAGTGCGGCTGGCGATTAGCTAATACGGCTTAAACTCACTGGCTGCATAGTGTTGCGCCTGCAGCACTGGGAAGACACCGGAGACGGGGAAATGCAGCCAGTATTTTTGGATTAGGAGGTACAGTTAGTAGTAATTGCACAGATCTATACAGCGGTTCCGTTTGCTATTTTAAGACTAAGACTAATGGAATAATGCGCTTTAATAATATTGACTTAAAAACAGGAGGTTAGCGATGAAAATTAGGCACCAACATTTCACCTTGATTGAGCTATTGGTAGTAATCGGGTGATGTCCTTGTTTCATTGACAAACCGTAAAGTTTAGTAAATCATCCACGCTC